>CAIQHJ010000231.1 GCA_903871575.1 uncultured Bacteroidota bacterium | reverse complement strand
TTTGTCGATCGCCTCTACAGCGGTGTTTACGGCTGTGTCAAATCCAATGGTAAAGTCGGTACCCGCAATATCCTTATCAATTGTTCCAGGAAGGCCGATGCAAGGGATGTCAAATTCATTGCTGAATGTTTGTGCGCCTCTAAAACTACCATCGCCGCCAATAATCACTAGCCCATCAATTCCATGTTTTTGTAAATTATCGTAAGCTTTTTTTCTGCCCGCAGGCTCCATGAATTCCATACAGCGAGCAGTTTTTAGAATGGTGCCGCCACGTTGAATGATGTTGGCAACACTTCTGCTTTCCATTTTGAAAATATCATTCTCTACCATACCGCTGTATCCGCGCATGATACCAAACACTTCCAAATTGTGATAAATGCCTGTTCTCACTACAGCACGAATCGCTGCATTCATTCCCGGACTATCACCTCCGCTGGTAAGCAGTCCAACTTTTGTTACTTTTTTAGTCATATGTTATTGTCTTTTGCTAAGGCAATTTTCAAGCTTGCCAAATTTACACTTTCTAAACGAATTGCAATCTTGTTCATTTTTTAATAATACAAGTCAGCATTGCTTTGAAAATTTTAATTACATCCTTTCCGGCACCTCAATACCTAATAGTTGCATGCCGTTTTGAAGTGCGTTGGCAGTCATCATTGCCAATTGTATGCGCAAATGCTTTTTTGTGATGGTTTCGGCATTGTTGATGGAATGTTCTGTATAAAAAGAATTGAATGTTTTTGCCAGGTGAAATACATAATTGGCAACAACAGATGGATTGAGTTCTTCGGCTGCTGATGCGATGATACTTGGGAATTGCTCTAAAATAAACATCACTTCTTTCTCTAGAGGGAGCAAGGCTTCTTGATGATCTATACTTCCACGTTCCGTAATTTTTCTGATGATGCTTTGTATTCTTGCATACGTGTATTGCACAAATGGTCCCGTAAATCCATGGAAGTCGATAGATTCTTCCGGATTGAATATCATTTTCTTTTTTGGATCAACGCGCAATAAATAAAATTTCATTGCACCCAAGCCAATCGTTTTGTACAAAATCTCCAATTCCTGAGTCGTAAAGTCTTTTACCTTGCCCAAGGCTTCTGTATGTTGTTGTGCGGTAGCTATCATTTCTTCAACCAAATCATCGGCATCTACCACGGTACCTTCTCTGCTTTTCATCTTGCCAGTTGGCAACTCTACCATCCCATAACTTAAATGATAAATGTCGTTCGCATAGGGTAAACCCAATTTTTGTGCAATGAGTTTCAGCACTTTCATGTGATAGTTTTGCTCATCACCGATTACATATATACTTTGGTCGATCAAAAACTCGTCGTATTTCTGCTTGGCTAAACCGATGTCTTGCGTAATATATACGGATGTGCCATCGTTTCTTAGTACCAATTTTTCATCTAACCCATCTGAAGTCAAATCTATCCATACACTTCCGTCTGGTTTTTTATAAAAAACCGCTTTATCCAACCCTTCCTGCACGATGTCTTTTCCCAAGAGATAGGTATTGCTTTCGTAATAGGTTTTGTCAAAATCGCTACCAATGGATTTGTAAGTCACATCAAAACCTTCATAAACCCAGCTGTTCATTTTCTTCCAAAGTTCCATCACCGATGGTTTGCCAGCTTCCCAATCTTGCAGCATTTGTTGCGTTTGTTGCATGATGGGTGCTTCTTTTTCTGCCGCAGCTGTTGTGCTACCTTGGGCAACCAAATTGGCTACTTGAATTTTATATTCGTCATTGAATTTCACATAATAATCGCCTACAAAATGATCGCCTTTTTGTTGGGTTGATGCTGGCGTTGCGCCATTGGCAAACAATTGCCATGCAATCATGCTTTTGCAAATGTGTATGCCTCTGTCGTTTACAATACAGCTTTTCAACACTTCGTACCCATTGGCTTTTAAAATTTCTGCCACACTCCATCCCAAAAAATTATTTCTTAAATGTCCCAAGTGAAGTGGCTTGTTGGTGTTGGGCGATGAATATTCGACCATTACCTTTTTTCCATTCATGGGATGTTTGCCATAACAAACATCTTGGTGGTTTTTTTCGAGCAGTTGCAACCAATATGCATCTGCTACCACAAGATTTAAGAAACCTTTGATGATGTTGTAGCTGGTGATGAATTCGTTTTCCTTTACCAAAGCCTCACCCAAGGCAGTGCCAATTTCATCGGGCGACATTTTTAATGACTTTACCAATGCAAACAATACAATGGTATAATCGCCTTCAAATTCAGGCTTGGTTTGATTGATTTGAAAATCTTTATCGGTAAAACTGGATTGATAGATGTTGTGCAATGAGGTGAGTACAGCTTTTTGCAACAATTTTGTTATGCTCATGCCACAAAAATAATGATATTTCACTTGATACGAATGCCTCAACATTCAGAAACTGAGTTGCAATTTGAAGCGGTTTGTTTGGTTGCTACACCATTTATATAACATACATAATCCAATTTCTAGATGAGCAAATCAAATATTTGCGCTTATATTTGCGCACTTTTTAAGCATTATGATAAGTGTAAATAATATTACGTTAGCCTACGGTAAAAGGGTTTTATTCGACGAGGTAAACATCAACTTTACCAAAGGAAATTGTTACGGTATTATTGGTGCCAATGGGGCCGGTAAATCTACTTTCATGAAAATTGTAAGTGGTGAAATTGAGCCCAACAAAGGAACCATTGATATTACACCTGGCGAACGCATGGCGGTGCTGAACCAAAACCAGTTTGCATTTGATGACCAAACTGTATTGAATTGTGTGTTGATGGGACACAGTCGTTTGTGGAGTGTAATGCATGAAAGAGATGCCATTTATGCCAAAGAAGATTTCAGTGAAGCCGATGGTATGAAAGCCGGCGAACTCGAAAATGAGTTTGGTGAAATGGGTGGTTATACTGCAGAAAGTGATGCGGCTACCTTGTTGAGTGAACTTGGCGTGGAAGATAATTTACACGCGCAATTGATGAAAGACATCAGCGCCAATTTGAAAGTAAGGGTATTGTTGGCGCAAGCTTTGTTTGGCAATCCGGATATTTTATTATTGGATGAGCCAACGAATAACCTGGATGTGGAAACCATCGCTTGGCTAGAAAATTTCTTAGCAGATTATCAAAATATTGTACTGGTGGTGAGTCATGATCGTCACTTTTTGGATTCGGTTTGTACGCATGTGGCGGATGTGGATAGAAGCAAAATAAAAGTTTACACCGGTAACTACTCCTTCTGGTACGAAAGCTCTCAATTGGCTGCTCGTCAACAATCCGATAAGAACAAAAAAATGGAAGACAAGCGCAAGGATTTGCTTGATTTCATCGCTCGATTTAGTGCAAATGCTTCAAAAAGTAAGCAGGCAACCAGTAGAAAGAAGGCATTGGAAAAATTGGTTATCGAAGATATTCAGCCATCCAACAGAAAGTATCCGGGCATCATCTTTAAGCAAGACAGAGAAGTTGGAAACGAAATTTTGAAGGTTGAGAACCTTACCAAGACCATAGATGGAAAAACCCTTTTCAGTAAGCTCAATTTCGATATTCAAAAGAACCAGAAAGTTGCTTTCTTAAGTAAAGATCCAATGGCGTTGACTACATTCTTTGAAGTAATCAATGGCAAAATGTCGGCAGATTTGGGAAGTTATGAGTGGGGTACAACCATTACCAATGCATATTTGCCCAATGACAACTCCGAATTTTTTACAGGAAGTGATTATAATTTGATGGATTGGTTGCGTCAGTTTGTGCCGCCAACGGTGAAAGATGTGGATGAAGATTTCTTAAGAGGATTTTTAGGAAAGATGTTGTTTAGTGGCGATGAGATTATGAAAAAAACCAACGTATTGAGTGGGGGAGAAAAGGTACGTTGTATGTTGAGCAAGATGATGCTGCAAAATCCGAATGTGCTTATTTTGGATGAGCCAACCAACCATTTAGATTTGGAAAGCATTATTGCATTCAATGACAGCATGGTTGCTTTTCCGGGCATTGTATTGCTAACAACCCATGATCATCAATTTATGCAAACTGTAGCGAACAGAATTATTGAGATTACACCAAAAGGAATGATTGATAAATTGATGACCTACGATGAATACTTAGCAGACGAAAGAGTGAAAGCGCAGCGCGAAGAATTGTATGCCTAATTCATAAACAAAGGTTAACGTTTTTTTGTAGCCTATGTGTAATGTGTTGTTGCCTTTAATTTCGCATCCTAAACCCTAATTCATATGAAAAAGAAAATTGTTTTTAGTTGTATCGTATTGTTGTTGGTAATGCAAGTTGCGATTGCTCAAAAAAGTTATTACAACAAATATTCTACAATGTTGGGCGTGAAATTTTATCCGGGTGCAATTACATTAAAACAGTCGTTACACAACAACAAAGCATTTGAGGCGATTGCATATTTTTATAAAGGAGCCAGAATAACTGGGTTGTATGAATTTCATTATGGAATAGAAGGAATTGAAGGGTTGAGATGGTATGTGGGGCCAGGCGTACATTTGTCTATATACGACCCCAATTACTTTGGAGGAAGAACATATATGGGCATAGATGGGGTGGTGGGTTTGGATTTGCGGTTCAATAAAATTCCTTTTAATTTTTCATTGGATTGGCAGCCTTCGATAGATTTTGGTGAGGGTAGTAGCAGCTTTGTTCCAGGATTTGGTGGATTGGCCATTCGGTATGTCATAAAATAAAGATTGTTTGAAGCAATTGTTAACCAATATTCTCGATTTTTTTTATCCGCCATTTCGGAGGATAATGCCATTGATGACATTTAGATATGCCGTTTGCGGAGGAGTGAATACATTGCTTGGATTGCTGATCTGGTATTTGAGTTTCCATTTTATTTTCAATAGAATGGTGGTAGACCTTGGCTTTTATACATTTGAGTCTTACACATTGGCTTTGGTGATGTCTTCTTCTTTTTCATTTTGTTTCGGCTTTATCTTAAACAAGTTCATCGTTTTCACCGCTTCCAATTTAAAAGGCCGGATTCAACTGTTTAGATATTTCCTATCTTTTGCCTTCAATCTTACGCTTAATTATTTCCTGCTCAAATTTTTGGTGGAAGTGATGCATTGGGATGCCTTTCTCAGTCAGGTGCTCACTACCCTTGTTGTGATTGCCGTTAGTTATGTTAGCCAGAAATATTTTACCTTCAAAACAAAGCATGCCTAAGCTTTAGGGTTTTCTTCAAACTGATGTAAAAAAAAATGACAGCATCTCATGTGAATGTTGATTCGTTATGACAGAAATGAGTATTAAATACAATATTCATTTGGTCAACTGACAATATTGCATCAAAAATCCGTTGGCATAATGATTGACTAAGGGAAATAGAAATTAACAATTAAAATTTTTAACAATGGCAAAGATTATAGGAATCGATCTGGGAACAACCAATAGTTGTGTTTCAGTTATGGAAGGCAACGAACCCGTTGTAATTGCAAATGATGAAGGCAGAAGAACCACACCTTCCGTTGTAGGGTTTTTAAAAAGTGGCGAGCGTAAAGTGGGAGATCCTGCAAAGCGCCAGGCAATTACCAATCCACAAAATACCATTTCTAGTGTAAAGCGTTTTATGGGTCGTCGTTTTGATGAAGTGACGGAAGAAAGCTCTCATTGGAGTTATAAAGTGGTTAAAGGAGACAACAATACCGTAAGAATTGATATTGATGGCAGATTATATACGCCACAAGAAATCAGTGCAATGGTATTGCAAAAAATGAAAAAAACAGCTGAAGATTATTTGGGCTATGAAGTAACGGAAGCGGTGATTACCGTACCAGCTTATTTTAATGATGCACAACGCCAGGCAACAAAAGAAGCCGGTGAAATTGCTGGATTAACTGTTAAACGTATCGTAAATGAACCAACTGCTGCAGCGTTAGCTTATGGGTTGGATAAAAAAGGAAAAGACCAAAAAATTGCAGTGTTTGATTTGGGTGGTGGAACATTTGATATATCGGTATTGGAATTGGGCGACGGCGTATTTGAAGTGAAATCTACAAATGGTGACACACATTTAGGCGGAGATGATTTTGATAAGATTATCATGGATTGGTTGGCCGATGAATTTAAATCAGATGAAGGCATCGATTTGCGCAAAGATCCGATGGCGTTACAACGTTTGAAAGAAGCTGCAGAAAAAGCAAAAGTTGAATTGTCATCTTCTACAGAAACGGAAATCAATCTTCCATATGTAACAGCAGTTGATGGCGTTCCAAAGCATTTGGTGAAGAAATTAACCCGTGCAAAATTTGAGGCATTGGCTGATAAATTGTTTGAGCGTTGTTTAAAACCATGCGAAGCAGCATTGAAAGATGCAGGCATCAGTACTTCTGAAATTGATGAAGTGATTTTAGTAGGCGGAAGTAGCCGTATTCCAAAAGTGCAGGAAATTGTAGAGAAGTTCTTTGGTAAAAAGCCCAACAAAGGCGTTAATCCAGATGAAGTGGTTGCTATTGGAGCGGGTATTCAGGGTGGAGTTTTAACAGGTGAGGTAAAAGATGTATTGTTGTTGGATGTTACACCATTGAGTTTGGGAATTGAAACGATGGGCGGTGTAATGACCAGATTAATTGAAAGCAATACAACCATCCCAACCAAAAAATCAGAGACTTTTAGTACTGCAAGCGACAATCAACCTGGTGTTCAAATCCATGTGTTGCAAGGTGAGCGTCCGATGGCCAATCAAAACAAGAGTTTAGGTATGTTTAATTTGGATGGCATTCCGCCAGCACCACGTGGAGTACCGCAAGTAGAAGTAACTTTTGATATTGATGCAAACGGCATCTTGCATGTAAGTGCAAAAGACAAAGGAACTGGAAAAGAACAAAAAATTCGCATCGAAGCAGGAAGTGGTTTAACGCCTGAAGAAATCGAAAAAATGAAAAATGAAGCCAAAGCAAATGAAGCTTCAGATAAAGCAGAAAGAGAGAAAATCGACAAAATTAATCAGGCAGACAGTTTGATTTTTCAATCTGAGAAGCAATTAAAAGAATATGGCGATAAAATTTCTGCGGATAAAAAATCACCCATTGAATCAGCTTTGGAGAAATTGAAAGATGCGCATAAAACCCAGGATATTGTTGCCATTGACGGCGCAATGAATGAATTAAATAGTGCATGGACAGCAGCCAGCGAAGAAATGTATAAAGCTACACAAGAAGCAGGCGCTCAAAATCCTGCAGATGGACAACAACATAGTTCAGCAGGTTCTGAAAATGTAACCGATGCAGAATTTGAAGAAGTGAAATAACACCAGATTCATTTTTTATACTTTAAGGTAGGTCGCCATATTTCTATATGGTGACCTTTTTTTTATGCCCAAAAAAAAGCCCCGAAATATCCGAGGCTTTCTATGCAGAGTTGTAAAATTAAATTACATCAAATCCATTGCCATAGCAAAAAACGTTACATTAAAAGGTAAAACCATTGAGCAATAACCTCCGCCAATGGCATACACACCAAAAAATGATGCTACTGATACAAAAAACAAAACCCAAAAAAGTCCAGTGTTTTTTTTCTTCGTTCCCATGATTATTTTTTTTGCAAATATAGGGGAGAAACAAAAAACGCCGAAATATTTATTGGATAATAAATCTACAAACTTGGATGGTTCTAAAATATTTCCTTTAATAATGTTTAAATTGCGAGCTTAAAGTCCTTTCTGAATGCAGTGTACATTTTATTTAAAAGTTTCAACCCATTTTGGTCAGTCCATTTCCTTGGTGCTCGAAAATCAAGCTGATGCCCACAATAAAATAGTAGCATCATTGCAATATCTCGATGCTGGAAATTGGCATACTTCAGTTGCCATTGATGAGGGATTGTTTTTACAGGGCGATATTTTCTATCATTATGTGATTCATCAAACTGATGGATCAGACACATTAGAACAAAATACTACGAGGCGCATTAGAAGGAAATATACCACCAATGCCGAATTGGTTATCATAGACGAATGGCAAACACTGATCATAGAAAAAAAAGTGTTTTCTAGTAAAGCTTTCGACGTTTTGTTGCAAGAGTCCGCAGCTGTTTCGGCGGCACCATGTAAATTACCCACCCATCACTTTGAAGTTGCATCTACTCAGTTACCCAAAGGCATAGCGATTTGCATCATGGGCGATCAATCTTTAAACAACTGGGATGCCAATCAACCGATTATTCTGGGCAATAAAACCGGTCAATGGTCGGTTTCATTGAATTTGAAAAAGGCTAGTTTTCCCATCGAATTTAAATTTGGTATCTGCGACACTCAAACAAATAAACTCCTTCATTTTGAAGAAGGGCAGAACAGGAAATTAACAGCTCCTCTTTCATTAACCACCGCCACCATTACAAATGCAGCCGTCGATTTTAGAAAACATGCATGGAAAGGAACCGGAATCAATGTGCAGTTGTCGGCATTGAAATCAGTGAACAGCTGGGGCGTAGGTGATTTTAGTGATATTCATTTGTTGGTAGATTGGTCGAAGCAAACGGGTATAAAAATGATTCAGCTTTTGCCAATCAACGATACCACATCAACCAAATCAACGGCCGATTCTTATCCTTATTCGGCTGTTTCTGCGTTTGCTTTGCATCCTTCGTTTTTAAACATTCCGCAAGTTGCTGCGCAATATGGCTTGAAGCTTCCCAAACATTTTTCAAAAGATGGGCAAGCCTACAATCAATTCAATACGTTGCAATATGTGGAGGTAGCCCAATTGAAAGACAAAGCGGCGCGTTGGATTTTTGATTCGATACAAAGTTCATTTTATTCAGAGCCTGGTTTTATAAAATATCTTGAAGTGCATCAAAACTGGTTGTTGCCTTATGCTGCATTTTGTGTGTTGCGGGATGTTTATGGGTCGGCAGATTACCACCAATGGCCAAGTCATGCTGCATACGATTTAAAAGCCATTCAATCATTTGGGAATGCAGATTCGGAGCATTACACTGCTGTTTCTTTTTATTATTTTGTTCAATATCATTTGCATTTGCAATTGACTACAGCGGTTGATTATGCACATGCAAATGGTATCATTATGAAAGGAGATTTGCCCATTGGTGTAGGAAGATATAGTGTTGATACTTGGATGAATCCATCTATTTTTCATATGGATATGCAAGCCGGTGCGCCTCCAGATGCCTTTGCGGTAAAGGGTCAAAACTGGAGTTTCCCAACCTACAACTGGAATGCAATGGCTGCAGAAAATTACAATTGGTGGCGCCAAAGATTAACGCACATGAGTCATTATTTTGATGCCACCAGAATAGATCATGTGTTGGGTTTTTTTAGAATTTGGAGTGTGCCGATGCATGCCATAGAAGGTATCTTGGGTTATTTTGTACCCGTTATTCCGATGGAGGAAAAAGATTTCAAACAATCGGGATTGCATTTTGATGAACAACGATGGACGAAACCGTTTTTGCCAGATTGGCTTTTACAAGAAACATTTGGAGAACAATACAAACTCATTTCATCTATATTTTTTAAAGATGGACAATTCGTATCTGAGCTAAATACACAGCAAAAAATTGAATCATATTGCGCAAAGCATCATTATGCATCAGGAATTAAAGCGAAATTATTTGACCTCTTGTCAAATGTAATATTGTTGCGTGATGAAAAAAATCATGCGCAATATCATTTCAGGATTCATATGCACAACACAACGTCCTATCAATCGTTGGATGCAAATCAACAACGTGTACTCGATGCTTTGTATGTGAAATATTTTTATGAAAATCAAAATGGTCTTTGGTTTCAAGAGGCACAACACAAGCTCGATGCAATTCAACAAAGTTCTAACATGATGATTTGTGCCGAAGACCTGGGCATGGTTCCTCCTATGGTGGAAGGCGTTTTGAAATCAAGGGAAATGCTGGCATTACAAGTGCAGCGAATGCCGAAGTCATCTAATGATCAATTTGCACATCCGCAACATGCGCCTTATTTATCTGTTGTAACACCATCAACCCACGACATGAGTACCATTAGACAGTGGTGGGAAGAAGACGGACAAGTCACACAACATTTTTATAATCAACAACTCAATCAACAAGGCGCAGCACCTGCGCACTGCGAAACATGGTTGAGTAAACTAATTATTGAACAGCATTTGCAATCGCCCGCCATGTGGTGTGTATTTCTACTTCAAGATGTGTTGGCTATCGACACGTTGAGTAGAAACGCACAGATGCAAGAAGAGCGTATAAATAATCCTGCCGATCCACATCATTATTGGAATTATCGGATGCATCTGTCTTTAGATTCATTAATGCATCAAACATCATTAAATACAGCTTTGTCAGAAATGATAATGGCTTCAGGAAGAAGTGAACACAAATGAAAGTAGCCTATAAATCAGTAAGCATTCCCTTCGTATATCCATTTACGATATCAAAAGGTACAAAAACACATCAAGATATTTTTTTGGTTGAGTTGGATCATTTTGGGATAAAAGGATATGGAGAAGCTCCTGCCATAAACTATTACAATATTTCTGTTGAGCAGATGGCAACAGACCTAGAAAAGAAAAAGCAATTTGTAGAAAAATTTGCATTCTCCGATCCCGAAAGGTATTGGCATTATTTGCACCATTTATTTCCAGCGAATCCTTTTTTGGTTTGTGCGCTTGATATGGCGGGCTGGGATATTTACGGTAAGATGAAGGGCAAAGCCTTGCACAAACTTTGGGGTTTAGATACATCATTGGCGCCTCCAACAGATTATACCATAGGTATTGACAATGTGGATACCATGCTGAAGAAAATAAAAGAAAAACCCTGGCCTATTTACAAAATAAAAATTGGATTTGAAGATGATGTGGCCGTATTGGAAGCTTTGCGAAAAGAAACCAATGCTATTTTTAGAGTAGATGCCAATGCTGCATGGGATTTGGAAACAGCGTTAATTAAAATTCCATTGTTGAAAGATTTGGGTGTTGAATTTGTAGAGCAACCTTTGGCAAAAGACGATTGGGAAGGTATGCGCAAGTTATATGAAACATCGCCGCTGCCATTGATCGCTGATGAATCTTGTGTTGTTGAATCTGATGTTGAAAAATGTCATCAACATTTTCACGGTATCAATATCAAACTCACCAAATGCAGTGGTATTACTCCTGCCAGAAGAATGATTCAACAAGCGCGATCATTAGATATGAATGTGATGATTGGTTGCATGAACGAAAATGCAATTGGTACTGCTGCCATTGCACAATTGGCACCATTGGTTGATTATGTGGATATGGACGGCACCTTGTTGCAAACGGAATGTATGGCAAAAGGAGTGGCCTTCGATAATGGAAGATTTGTGTATAATGAGATGCCAGGGTTGGGGGTGGGGATGCTGGATACTTGATAGGCTGGATTCTTGATACTGGATACTGGATAAGCTGGATAAGCTGGATAAGTTCAATGCGTTCACTAGATTTATTATTGAATATAATCTTACCTATTGAACGCATTGAACATTTGAAACATATTGAACAAAAGCATCAAATTACCAAATCCTCACCCTCAAACTATCCGCTCTATACATAGGTGAGCCGGGTTTGATATTGAAAGTGGTATAAAACTCATCCACATCCACAAATGGTCCGTTCACTCTATATTTTGCTGGAGAGTGAACATCTGTCATCAGTCTGTTTTTTTCTTGCTCTTCTCTTGTATGTCCTAGCCAGCCCAATGAATAACCCAAGAAATACCTTTGCATTGGCGTGTAACCTGCAATCATTTTATTTTCTTTGAATTGTGTCGTTTTTTTGAATGCTTCTATACCTAAAAGTATTCCGCCAAGATCTGCAATGTTTTCTCCCAAAGTGGCTTTGCCATTGATGTGGTATCCTTTCACCGGTTCGAAAGCATCAAATTGTTTCACCATCACATCTGCACGTTTGGTAAATGTTTCCTCATCTGATTTTGTCCACCAGCTTACCAGATTTCCTTTTTCATCAAATTGTCTGCCTTCATCATCAAAGCCATGTGTAATCTCATGTCCGATGGTACTAGCACCGCCATATCCGTATACAACTGCATCATCAACCTCTTCATCTCTGTAACCAGGAATAGTGAAAATTCCTGCAGGCAATACGATTTCGTTGTTACTTGGATTGTAATAAGCATTGTAAGTTTGCGGATACATATCCCACTCATTTCTATCAACTGGTTTTCCCAATTTGTTGTACTCATAATTATGCCACCACAAACGGGAGTTCATGTAGTTTTTAGCCAGACTTTCTTTTCCAATTTCCATAGAAGAGAAATCCTTCCATTGGTCGGGATAACCAACTTTACTTTTTATAGCAGCCAACTTCGTATATGCCTTTTGTTTAGTGCTGTCGCTCATCCAAGAAAGTTGACCAATTCTGTCTTTCAATGCATCTTTGATAGCATCAACCATAACCGTGTATCTTTTCTTTGCTGTTTCATTGAAGAATTCTTTTACATACAATTGACCCAACATCTCACCCATGGCGCCTTCTATCATGTTGATTGATCTTTTCCATCTTGGTTTTCTTTCTTTCGCACCGCTGAATAATTTATTAAAATCGAATGATGCTTTTCCATAAGCATCCGGTAAAACCCCTGCCATGTCGGAAATGAAATTGAATTTCACATAAGCTTTCCAATCGTTGATGGAGACTGATTGTAGCAAATCATTCAATGCTTTGAAAAATTCTGGTTGTCCAACGATGATGCTGTCGTTTGTGGTAACACCGATTGTTCGCATGTAGGTTGTCCAGTTAAGATTGGATGACATTTTTGCCAAATCAGCAACGGACATTTTATTGTAATTTTTATAAGGATCTCTGAGGTCTTCTATTTTGCGTGATGCTGTAGCTAATTTGGTTTCTAATGCCAAGATGCTTTTTGCAGCTGCATTTGCAGTTGTTGCATCATCGCCCGACATGGATAAAATAGTTGAAATGTAATTGAGGTATTGGTTTCTTATGTTAATAGTCGTTGAATCTGTTTTGAAATAATATTCTCTTTCAGGTAAGCCTAGCCCTCCTTGATAGAGCTGATAAGCCATCATTTCGCTATTTTTAGCATCTTGTCCCACATAGTCACTGAAAAGGGTAGACGAACCTACTTTCTTACATTCGGCAACTGTGCCTACCAACGAATTGACATCAGTAATGGCTTTGATTTTATCTAAGTAAACTTTCAATGGAGTCAATCCTTCTTTTTCAATTTTGGCAGAATCCATAGCAGTGGTCCAGAAATCACCGATTTTTTGGTCGTTACTGCCTTGTTTTGGGTGTGATGTGGCAGCTTTCTCACAAATTTCTCTTAGTCTTTTGTTGTTTTCTTCAATCACCAAATTGCCGATTCCCCAACTGGATTGTTCACCGGGAATGGGATTGTTTTTAATCCATCCGCCATTGGCAAACTGAAAGAAATCTGATGAAGGATTGGTAGTGGTATCAATATTGACAGCAACTACATCTGGTTTTGTGTTTTTATCTTCTTTGTTTTTGCAGGAGAAAATGCCCAATACAATAGCAAGCGCGAGAATGTTACGAGTCATGTGGTTTTTAATTTTATTAAATGTAGCAAATGATTTTTTGCTTTAAAAAATAATTTTTTCAGATGTTGATAAACTGCCGATTTATACGATTTTTGCAACATGACACCAGAAAGATCAGAAAGGCTTACTTCTGTATTAAACAAAAGGCAACTCAACCTCACCGTTGTTTTAGAAAATGTGGCAGATCCTCATAACATATCTGCAGTGATGCGTACATGCGATGCGGTAGGTATACAAGAGATGTATATTTTAAACACCGTAATTCCTCGCCATAAAAAATGGGGCGCCAAAAGTAGTTCCAGCGCAGCCAAATGGTTAACCATTCATCAGTTCGATAATGCCCAGGCTTGTTTCGATGAATTAAGAAAAAAGTATAAAAAAATATACACAACACATTTGAGCACAGATGCGGTAAGTTTACACGATTTGAATTTAACTGAAGATGTGGCCTTGGTTTTTGGGAATGAACACAGTGGCGTCACGGATGAATTGATTGGATTATGCGACGGCAATTTTATCATTCCTCAGGTAGGCATCATCAAATCATTAAACATTTCGGTTGCTTGCGCGGTTTCTGTGTATGAAGCATTTAGGCAGAAGTCTTCAGCCGGTCATTATGATACACCTCAATTGAAAGGAGAAGTGATGGAGAAATTGAGAACGGCATGGGGGTTTGAGGAGGAATAAAAAATTTGTTCAAAAGGTTTAAAAAGTTCAATTAGTTCAAAAAGTTACTATTGGTACTGAAACCTCTTGAACCTCATGAACCTTTTGAACTTTTTTAACCTTACACATGCACATACTCACCAACGATATCATCTTTCCTAAAGTTTCACATGCCGACGAAAACGGCCTGGTTGCAATTGGTGGCGATTTATCTTCGGCTCGTTTATTGGAAGCTTACCGAAATGGGATTTTTCCCTGGTACAATGAAGATGAGCCCATCATGTGGTGGAGCTTAGATCCAAGATGTGTATTGTTTCCAGATAAATTAAAAGTGACCAAAAGCATGAAGCAGGTCTTGCAAAATGGCCGTTATCGATTTACCATCAACAAGGCATTTGCAAAAGTTATAGAGGCTTGTAAAACGGTCAACAGAAAAGATGGAATGGGCACATGGATTAACCAGGATATCGTAGAAGCATACACGAAGATGCACGCGTTGGGTTATGCGATGAGTGCCGAAACCTGGTGTGATGGCGTTTTGGTTGGCGGGTTGTATGGCATCAAATTGGGAAAGGTATTCTTCGGTGAAAGCATGTTTAGTACCATGTCTAACGCTAGTAAATTTGCGTTTATAAATATGGTGCAACACCTAAAAAAAGATGGCCTCCTACTGATTGATTGTCAGCAGAAGACCGATCATTTAATGAGTTTAGGCGCTGAAATGATTCCTAGAGAAACATTCACCCAGCTTATCCAATCGATGTAATTAAAAATTGCCGTGTTGTTGGCCATAATCCAACACCGTAAATCCCCAAGGAGCCAAATCAAATTGTTGTTTTTGACCTGATTTCAAGATTAAACTGTTGCCCGAAAAGAGATCAACAGCTCTGCCATTCAATGCATCATCTTGTATTGTTACTGTTTGTGGAGATGCAGTTAAATTAAGCATCACAACTACTTTTCCTTTTTGTGCAGTTCTTACATAACTCAACACACTTCCATCGACATTGGTATGTAGTTTTTTAAAATTAGCTTCTAATCCCATTGCAGCATTGTTGTTTCGCATGAACAGCAACCTTTTGTAGAAATCTTCCATTTCTAATCCAGTCCATTCGATGGGGTCCTTCACAAAAAACTTCAATCTTTTTTTATTCGGAATTTCCTGACCGTTATAAATTAAAGGAATAGATTGATGATATGTCATGGTAAATACTGCAAACATTTTGTAGGCATCGCCATACTTTTCAAACTCTGTTCCGTTCCAGCTATTCTCATCGTGGTTGGTGGTGAAATTCAACCTCATCGCATCAGTAGGGTATTGTTTTGCATTGTTGTTTAATGAATCCATAAATGCAGTGGCATTGATTTTTCCTGTGTATAAATCCTTTGTGTAATTCATTGCATTCCAATTGTATGTAGCATCAAAGCCAGCTTCATGCAACCAAGCGGTATTGCCTTCCGCCAACATGAAGATGCTTTTCATTTTTCTCAATTTGGTAATGCAATCTTTCCAAAAGCTCGCCGGAACTGGTTCTGCTACATCGCATCTAAATCCATCGATGTTGGTTTCTCTGATCCAAAATTGCATGGCATCAATCATACTGTCTCTCAATTCCATGTTGTTGTAATCAAGTTGGTATACATCGGTCCAATCATAAGGAGAAACAAATTTGCCATTGTTGTCTTTAGTGTAGAATGCCGGATGCGCATCAACCCAGTGATTATCTGGTGCAGAATGATTGGCAACCCAGTCGGTGATTACTTTGAATCCCATGGCATGGGCACGATCTACCAATTTTTTAAAATCGTTTAGGGTGCCAAACTCTGGGTTTACATCTTTGTAATCTTTCACAGCATAATAACTACCTAAATCGTCTGGCGACATTTTTCTTTCTTTTATACCTATTGGCGTGATGGGCATAAACCATAAAATTTCAACCCCCATATCTTTTAGCCTTGGTAATGCCTGTTGGAATGCAGCAAATGTTCCTTCTTGTGAAAACTGCCTGACATTCACTTCATAAATATTGGTTCGCAAACTCCACTCGGGATGTTGTGCAAATGCAAAATTCGACAGTAAAATAATGAATGCGAAAAATGAAAATTTCTTTGAAAACATGGTATTATTTTTTGATTAAGGATTCAATTCGAGTACAACTGCTTTGTGGCCTTCTACATCAAAATCGATGAGTTGACCTTTTTCTTTTGAGATAACATTGGTGAAATGTTGAAACCCATTTATACGCTCTTGATATTTACTTGGTGTTACCGTTTTCTTAGCGGAAGAGGTATTCATAATCACCATAACCGTTTGTTTTTCGTCATATCTAAAATATACATACAGTCCATCTGTTGGGATGAATTGCATGAACTTTCCAGTTGTAAGTGCGCTAGATTTTTTTCTATACAAAGCCAAGGTAGACAGGTCTTGAAAAATGCTTTGGTCTTTCTGTGTTCTGCCGGCGATGGTAAATTTATTGACACTGTCATTTTTCCATCCGCCAGGAAAATCAAGACGTACATAACCGTCGTTTGGTGAGGTAGTGCCAGTAGTTGCAAATTCTGAACTATAGTATAATTGTGGGATACCTCTTGCCGTTAGTAACCAGCATAAAGCAGATTTGTATTTGTCTATGTTTTCTCCAATAACAGAATAAAAACGAGCGATGTCGTGGTTGTCAAGGAAGATAACATTGTTGTATGGATTTTTATAAACGAAATCTTGCGCAAGTGTAGTGTATAAGCGCGATACACCGTCGTTCCAGCCGAAATCTTTGTTCATCGTTTCGGTTATAGCCCATAGACATTGGAAATCTGTTACTCCTTGCAAATTGCTTTTGTATGGGATGTTGTAATTGTTCTCGCAAAAATAACTTTGATTGGGAACGCCATAAACCCATGTTTCACCAAACAAGGTTAAACTAGGATATTCGTCCATCAATGCTTTGTTGCATTTATTCATAAAAGCAAGGTCATTGTATGCATAAGTGTCTATCCTCCAGCCATCAATTCCAAATGCTTCTACAGACCAGATGGCATGCTGAATGAGGAAGTTTGACACATAAGGATTGTTCTGATTGAGGTCGGGCATTTCTGGTGTAAACCAACCATCAGACATTTGTTTGTTTTCTTTTTTGCTTACATATGGATCAAAAAGTGTTTGGTCTTTGAAGCTGGTGTTGGTGTATGTATCCCATTGATGCAACCAGTCTTTCATTGGAAGGTCTTGAACAGTGAAATGATATAAGCCAACATGATTGTACACGGCATCTTGAATAATTTTCATTCCTTTTGTATGAGCAGCTTTTACCAGGTCAACATAAGCCTGATTTCCACCTAGGCGTGCATCAACATTGTAATGATCGGTAAATGCATATCCATGTTCTGTGCGGGTTGGCATATTGTTTTCCCAAACCGGATTTAGCCAGATGGTGGTAACGCCTAAATCAAATAAATAATCCAAATGGTTTTCTATGCCTTTAAGGTCGCCGCCATGTCTGTTGTAAACGGTATCTCTTCGAAGCGATTGATCTCGCATACCCGGAATTCTATCATTGCTTTCATCTCCATTGCTGAACCTGTCGGGTAAAATCAAGTACACAAAATCTTTTGAATTTACACCTTGTGCATATGTTTTTCCTTTAAATGGTCTTCGTGCTTTTAGCTCAAATGGAATGGATTGTTTTAATGCAGCTTTGAAGCAATCAATTTGTATAATGCCAGGTTTTGTATCAGGCCCAATTTTTATATCCAAAAAAAGATAATTGGCATTTTCTACAACATGCACTTTCTCTAACGTAACACCGGGGTATTTAAAAGATACTTTGTTGAATTGTCCAATGTCTTTTCCATGCAACATAATTTGAACAGATGGATTTTGCATATCTACCCACCAATTTGACGGATAAGCAGAAAGATCTTGGGCTGTTGTATTTGAAGCAAAAAGCCAACAAGAAAAAATGAAGCAAACGTGTAGGAGTAGACGCATTTTTAATGTTTTAATGAGATGATTTTATTTTTGAATCTTTAATGATAAGGAAACAAGTCAACGCAGCCGCAATCAACAGAAAGCCGCCGATTTGCACTGCCATTAATCGATCGTTGTGCAACACATCAGACATGATTTTTCCAAAAAATAAAGAAGCAATGATTTCAGGTAAGACAATAAAGAAATTAAATATGCCCATGTAGATGCCCATTTTGTTTTCGGGGATACTGCCAGCCAACATAGAGTATGGCATTGATAAAATAGATGACCATGCAATACCCACCATGCCCATACTGATGAACAGATAATTGGGTTGGTGAACATAGTAAACGGAAATCAGTCCCAATCCACCAATTAGTAAACACATAGAATGGGTTAATTTTTTTCCGAATTTTTTCACCCAAAAAGGCAAACTAAATGCAAACAGAAAAGTTACCAAATTCAAAATTGCAGAGGTGCTGTTGGCATGTTCCAACCCTTCAGTATAAACCTGACTATTGTCTATTGGGTGGCCTCCAAATATCTGTGCGGCAACGCCCGTGCTGTAATAAAACCACATCAAAAACAACCCAGGCCAAGTAAGAAAATTTACCAACGCCAATTTTTTCATTTGCGTAGGCATGTGTTTAATCGAATCGGCAATCTCATTGAAAATGTGTAGTATATTTTTCTTTTTAGCATGCTCATTTTCTTTGACCTCCGTAGGTGGATATTCTTTACTGGTAAGAATCGTATACATCACGGCAATAAAAAAAACAGCACCGCCTATATAAAATGAAATTAGAATGTTGTGGGGGATAGAACCATTTAGTTTTTCGCGAGAAACATGAAACCATTTAACCAGTATTTGAGGTAAAAAACCTGCGATAAAAGAAGCCAAACCTATAAACATGCTTTGCATGGCAAAACCAAATGGTTGTTGCTCCTCATCTAAATTGTCTGCAACAAATGCCCGAAAAGGCTCCATACTCACGTTGATACTGGAATCCAAAATCCACAATGCACCAGCGGCCATCCAAACAGTAGGAGAGTTGGGCATGATAAACAATAAAGCTGAACTCATTATCGCACCAATTAAAAAATATGGTCTGCGTCTTCCCAACTTTTTGCTCCAGGTATGATCACTCAAATAACCAATAATTGGTTGCACAATCAAACCCGTCATCGGCGCAGCCAACCATAGGCCGGGGATTTGTTCTGGAGATGCACCTAAAAATTCATATATCGCACTCATGTTTCCCATTTGCAAACTCCAACCAAATTGAATTCCAAAAAAACCAAAACACATATTCCATATTTGCCAAAAATGAAGCCTTGGCTTTTTACCTAAATAAGCTGTAGACATATCTGTCGAATTGAGTTAGTTTGATAATCTGTGTATTTTTTACACGGTGATAAATGTACAATAATAATTCATTTGTCAAAATATTTAAACGCAAGCACTGCCGAAATAACTTTAAAAACAAATATTAGAATTTTGCTGCTGAGGAATTTTTGGTCGATTTTTTTGTATTGTGTTTAAATTACACGACTTTTAAAAGTCAATTGTACTTTCTTTTATCCAATAATAATAAGATGATGAAAAAATTTTTGTTTGTAGGAATGCTCATGGTGCTTTCGCAAATTGGTTTGTCGCAACTGTTGAGTTGGACGCCTAATTTTCCTACTGAAGTCACCAATTCCTTCACGATTATTGTTGATGCATCGAAAGGCAATCGAGGATTAAACAATTACGCAACGACTTCTGATGTATATGTGCATACCGGTGTAATCACCAGCTCAAGTACTTCACCAACCAACTGGCGCTATGTAAAATTCAATCAGAATTTCAATGCCACCAACGCCCAATTACAAGCTACTTATATTGGCGGCAATCGTTGGCAGTTTACCATCAATGGCGGCATCAGATCTTATTATGGTGTTCCGGCGGGCGAAACCATTTTGAAAATCGCAATTTTATTCAGAAGCGGAAATGGCAGTGTGGTACAAAGAAACATCGATGGAAGCGATATGTACATTCCGCTTAGTGGCAGCACGCTAGAAGCCAGGTTGTCGAGTCCACCCAAACAACCAACCTTCATTCCAAGAACAGAACCCATTAATAAAAATATTGGAGATCAGATAGTCATCAATGGGGTTTCAAATGTAGCCGCAGATTTGAAATTATTTTACAATGGAAACCTAATACAATCTGCCACCAACGCAACAGCTATTGCTGCAACACCCAATCCCACCATTTTAGCAGCAGGGTTACAAACCATCATTTTGCAAGCTAACAGTGGGGTGGTGGTAAAATACGATACAGCTAAATTTTTTGTAGCCGGGCCTGTTGCTGTTGCAGCATTGCCTGCAGGTGTTAGAGATGGTATTAATTATGAAACCGATCCAACAGCCGTTACTTTTGTTTTGTATGCACCCAATAAAAACCGTGTTTGTTTAATTGGAGATGTGCCCAACAGCAATTGGGAAGAACAACAAGGTTATCAAATGAAAAAAACACCCGACGGAAATTATTGGTGGCTAAGGGTTACAGGGTTGGTTCCGGGTGTTGAGTATGCTTTTCAATACCTCATCAATGGGAATTTGGCTGTTGCCGATCCATATTCAGAAAAAATACTCGATCCATGGAATGATGGCTATATTTCATCAGCCACATATCCCGCTTTGAAACCATATCCTACGGGATTTGCTGCTGGCGTGGTTGGGGTTTTTCAAACAAATGCAACTGCTTATAATTGGACAGCAAATAATTATGTTCGGCCCAATAAAAAGAGCATGGTTATTTACGAATTACTGGTACGTGATTTTGTTGCCAAACACGATTGGAATACATTGATAGATACCATCAACTACCTTAAAAATTTAGGCATCAACGCCATTGAGTTAATGCCCATCAATGAGTTTGAAGGAAACAACAGCTGGGGCTATAATCCCGATTTTTATTTTGCTGTCGACAAATATTATGGGCCTGCCATTAAGTTTAAGCAATTTGTGGATTTGTGTCATTCGAAAGGAATTGCTGTTATCATGGATATTGCATTAAACCATTCTTTTGGTTTGTCGCCGATGGTGCAAATGTATTGGGATTCTACCAACAACAGGCCTTCCACTAGTAATCCTTGGTTCAATCCTGTGGCAAAGCATGGCTACAATGTGGGCTATGATTTTAACCACGAAAGTTTGGCTACCAGATATTTCTGCAGCAGGGTAATGGAGCATTGGTTGGTAAATTATAAAGTTGATGGATTTAGGTTTGATTTGTCTAAAGGCTTCACCCAAACCCAAACCTGTGACAACAACGGAGGCAATTGCAATATTTCATCTTGGGGTGCTTACGACCAAAGCAGAATCAACATCTGGAATAGATACTACGATACCATGCAATTGAAGTCGCCGGGTAGTATTCCCATTTTAGAACATTTTGCAGACAACAGCGAAGAGTTGGTGCTACAGAATAAGGGATTTTTATTGTGGGGCAACATGAACAACAATTACGCTCAAGCTTCGATGGGCTATTCTACTTCCAATGATTTGTCTTACGGTGTATTTACCAATCGAGGTTGGGCAAACCCGCATTTGATTACTTACATGGAAAGTCACGATGAAGAAAGAGTGAATTACAAAAACATCATGTTTGGCAATGCTGCAACGGGTTATAACATTAAGGATACGAATATTGCACCCAAGCGAATGGAGCTGGCGCATGTTTTTCTATTGACAATTCCTGGTCCCAAAATGATTTGGCAATTTGGAGAGCTGGCATATGATTCATCTATAAATTTTTGTCAGAATGGAACCATAAATACCAATTGCAGAACCGACCCCAAACCCATCAAGTGGTCGTATAAAGCAGATCCCGAAAGAAATCAGTTATACTTCGTCGTTAGTAATCTCAATCGGTTGAGAAACAATCCAACCTATGCGCCTTTATTCACATCCACAAACATTACATATAGTTTGGGCGGATTGGTGAAATGGTTGAAAATTACACAAGGGTCTGTAAGTATGTTGGTGGTCGGGAATTTTGATGTTGTATCACAAAACGCTGCTGTAGTATTTCCATTTGGAGGAATTTGGTACGATTATTTTAATACCGGAACCATAACAGCTACTGGCGCTTCGCAAAATATAGTTTTGGCTCCTGGCACATACCGCGTTTATTTAAACCAATTTGTAGCATTGCCGGTTCGTATGCTCAGTTTCACCGGTAAACAAACGCAGGATGCTAACACACTCAACTGGGAAGTTAACAACGAGCAATCGGTTGCACATTATCAACTACAAAGAAGTGTAAATGGAAGAGATTATATTTCGATAGTCAATCTAACGGCAAACAATAGCAGCAGATATGCTTATAGGGATCAGCTCAACGGAATGAAGTCGCCTGTATATTTTTATCGACTCAAAATAGAGGATAGAGATGGTTCGTACAACTATTCAGAAGTTATTCAATTGAGACAAAAGGAAGATGATGGCTATATACATATTTCGCCAAATCCGTTTAAAAATGTATTTCATTTTGAAATGACGTCGGCAGAAACAGCGGAGGTAGTTTTTTCAATAATAGATATGAATGGTAGAACAATTACACGATTGAAGAAGTTGATTTCAGTGGGATACAACAACCTACCTTTCAACAATCTTACAAATCTATCGGATGGCGTTTATACTTTACTGGTAGCAACAAAGCATAAGCTCAGTGCCATAAAATTGATAAAAAAACAATAACAGAATTTAAGCATAAAGAAGGGTGTAAAATGAATAAATCAATACAAGCCATTGAATCGGAAATAAAGGCCATTTATAATGTAGCATTGTCTGTAGACTGTGTGATTTTTGGTTTTGAAGAAAATAAGCTAAAGGTATTGTTGATTCGATCGGACATGGAAAAATTCCAAAGCAAATGGTCTTTGTTGGGCGATTTGTTGAAAGCTGAAGAAGATATTGAAGCTGCAGCTTATCGAATTTTAAAACAGCGTACCGGATTGGATGATGTTTTTTTGGAGCAAGTTGCTGCATTTGGAAATTTATCTCGACACCCAGCAGGCAGGGTAGTAACCATTGCATATTGTTCTTTGATTAACGTCATGCATCATGAACTAAAAATTTACGACAATGAATTACATTGGCACGATGTAGAAACTGTGAAAGATTTGGCATTTGATCACCAAGAAATATTTGAAACCTGTTACAAAAGATTGCAGAAAAGGGTACAAGAACATCCATTAGGGTTTAGCTTGCTGCCCAATAAGTTTTCTTTGAGGGAATTGCAAAATTTGTATGAAGCCATTTTGGGCATTAAATTAGATAGGCGCAATTTTAGAAAGAAGTTCTTCGCCATGGATTTTCTAATTGATATTGATGAAATCGAAACCGATGTTCCGCATCGACCAGGTAAATTGTATCGATTTGATTATGAGAAATTTGAAATGAAAAAGAAGAAATGGTCGGGAATTGATTTCTAAGATTAAACAAAATGGGACATCACAACCCTGAAAATTTAGAAAATTTCTAACAAACGATTTTTTTATATGGGAATTCCCTTACTTTGTGTAAGTTTTACACACTTTTTACATAATAATATAAACTGACATTCATTTATGAGAAAAACAATTCTAAAATTTCTCCTTACACCATTGGTGCTTTTGATGGTAACGTTTGCATCCAAAGCCCAGGATCAAATTACCGGTTCGGTAACAGATTCTAAAACCAATGCTGCAATTTCTGGCGTAACTGTTTTTATCAAAGGATCAAAAACAGCTACACAAACAGGAGCCAATGGTTCGTACAAAATCAACGCAACTGCGGGTTCAACATTACAATTTAGTTATGTTGGCTATGCAACACAATCAGTTAAAGTTTCTGGAACAACCGTTAACGTTAGTTTGGTTCAAACAGATTCAAAATTAGAAGACGTGGTAGTGGTTGCATATGGTACCAGAAGAAAAACAGATTTGACTGGCGCAGTTACACAAGTAACAGCGAAAGAGTTTCAAAAAGGTAACATTGCTTCATCTGAGCAATTGCTTCAAGGTAAAGTGGCAGGTTTGGAAGTAACTACCGGTGGTGGTTCTGCAGGCGGAGGAAGTAAATTGCGCATCAGAGGTGGAGCTTCATTGAATGCAAGCAACGATCCATTGTTGGTGATCGACGGAGTGCCTGTTGAAAGCAACGGTATTGCAGGTTCTTCTAATTATTTGAATACCATCAATCCAGATGATATCGAATCTATCAGTGTATTGAAGGATGCTTCTGCAACAGCTTTGTATGGTTCAAGAGCTTCTAACGGGGTATTGATCATCACAACCAAAAAAGGTGCTAAAGGCAAAGTGAAATTTAATTTCAATACACAATTGTCATTAAGCCAAGTAAACAATTACATCGATGTATTATCTGCTGATGAATTGAGAAGTATTGTTACAGAGCATGCGACAACAACAGGCAACAATACATACAAAAACTTGTTGGGCAACCAAAATACAGATTGGCAAAAACAAATTTATCAAACTGCATTTGCAAATACCAACAACATCAGTGCATCAGGAAACATTTCTGGCCTCAACATTCCTTTCCGTTTTTCTTTAGGCAACACGCATCAAGAAGGGGTTTTGAAAACAGATAAATTTGATCGTTTTTCTGCTGCATTAAATTTATCTCCGAAGTTCTTTGATGATCATTTGTCTGTTAACATGAATTTGAAATATGCCAACACCGGAAAGCGTTTTGCTGATGAAGGTGCTATTGGTTCTGCTGTTTCTTTTGACCCAACAAAAGCTGTTTACAACACCACAGGAAATTGGGGCGGTTATAACGAATGGCTACAAACCGATGGAAGACCAATTGATTTGGCAACAAGAAATCCATTGGCGTTGTTGAATTTAAGAAACAACACTTCTAGTGTAAATAGATTGGTAGCTAATGCTCAATTGGATTATAAATTAAAATTCTTCCCAGATTTACACCTGCAAGCAAATGTTGGTTTGGATAACGCTTCAGGTTCTGGAAACGACAATATTGATTCTACTTCTGCAACCAATTACAAAACACAAGGTAGATTCTCTTATTACAATCAGAAGAAAGTAAATTATTTGGTGGATCTTTCTTTGTTCTACGCAAAAGACATCAAAAGCATTAAAGGTAAAATAGATGTTTTGTTGGGACATAGCTACCAAGATTTTTATACCAATGTATATAACTACGCTTCATTTGGTCAGGATGGCGATACCATTCCAGGTACTGTGCCAACATACAAAACCGATAAGCCAGAATACAGATTGGAGTCTTACATCGGAAGAATGAACTTGACATTGTTAAACAACTTTTTGTTGACGGGTTCTATTCGTAGAGATGCGAGTTCAAAATTTGCCAAAGAAAATCGTGTAGGTTATTTCCCTGCTGCGGCGTTCGCTTGGAAATTAAGAGATCAATTCTTTGCTGGCAACAAAATTGTTAGTGATTTGAAACTTCGTTTAGGATGGGGTATTACAGGTCAACAAGATGGAATTGGTTACTATACATACTTGCCAATCTATAGCCAAAGTAATTCATCAGCAAACTATCAGTTTGGAAATAATTTCTATAGTTTCTTCAGACCAGCGGCTTATGATGCCAACATCAAATGGGAAACAACAACAACAACGAATTTGGGTATTGATTTTGGTTTCTTAAACAATAGAATTACAGGTACAGTAGATATCTACAACAAAAAAACCAAAGATTTATTGAGTGTAATTCCAGTTGCACCAGGTTCAAACTTCGATATTAGTTTGTTGACCAATGTTGGAAATTTAGAAAACAATGGCGTAGAAATTACCATCAATACCAATCCAATTAAGAAAGCAAATTTCAATTGGGATTTTGGATTCAATGTATCATATAACAAATCAGAAATCACCAACTTGTTGAAACAACAAGATCCAAACTTCCAAGGAATTGACGTGAGCGGAATTGGTGGTGGTACAGGTAACAACATTGGAAAATTTGCTGTTGGATATGCACCTTATGTATTCAATGTATTTAAGCAAGTATATGATGCAGCTGGCAATCCAATTGAAGGTTTGTATGAAGATTTAAACAGAGATGGTCAAATCAATGATGCGGATCGTTATTTGTACAAAAAACCAGCTGCTGATTTCATGTATGGCATCAACACATCAATTGCTTACAAGAAGTTCACGCTTGGTTTAACTGCTCATGGAATGGTAGATAACTATTTGTACAACAACTACAATTCGGGTAGTGGTGTATTGAGAAGCATCGAAAATCCAATTCAGTTTGTAGGCAATGCATCTAACAGCTACATGAAAACAAAATTCAGCAACAACCAATATTTATCTGATTATTACATTGAAAATGCTTCATTCTTCAGATTGGATAACATCAACTTTGGTTATAACTTTGGAAACTTAATTAGCAAAACAACGCAATTAAGAGTGAATGCAAATGTTCAGAATGTGTTCATCATTACGAAGTACACTGGAGCAGATCCTGAAAGTGCGAATTCAACTGGTGTAGACAACAACATTTACCCACGTCCAACCATTTATTCAATCGGCGCAAATCTTGATTTCTAATTAAACAATAAAAATTAATTTTTATGAAAATAAAAAATCTATATAAAACAATCGTTGCAGGAGCCATGGTATTGACCATCTCTTCATGCGCAAAAAAGCTGGATTTGTATCCGGTAAATGATTTAACACCAGAAAAAACCTACTCAGATGCAGCAGGTTACAAAAGTGTGTTGGCAAAAATTTATGGTACATTATCGATCACAGGAAATGCTGGTCCTGCCGGCAATCCGGATATCGGTGGTGGATTGGATGAAGGTTCTCAAGTTGCATTTATCAGAATGTTGTTCAATTGCGAAGAATTGCCAACAGAAGAAGCAGTAGTAGCTTGGAATGACCAAACCATTAAAGATTTTCACAACTTAAAATGGACAAGTGGCGATCCATTCTTAAAAGGAATTTATGCACGTCCAATCTACAACATCACGTTGATCAATGAATATCTTCGTGAATCAACGGATGCGAAATTAGCAGAAAGAGGTATTACGGGAGTGGATGCAACCAATATCAGAAACTCAAATGGTGAAGCTAGATTTTTAAGAGCGTTCAACTATTGGGTAATG
>CAIQHJ010000230.1 GCA_903871575.1 uncultured Bacteroidota bacterium | reverse complement strand
AGTCACTTTTTTGGAGAAGCTGCAACAAACACATTAGGTATCGGAATCGTCAACGGCGTTCAGGTTGCGGTTTCATCAAAATTAGATTGGGTTATTGTGCACCGACAAATTTCGAATTCTTTTCAATCGTTGTATTCCAATGCATTTACAGAAAGTAGCGAGGCCAATAGTGAACATGGATTTTATAACGGATTTGCTTGGCGACCCACTAGCCAAATGCAGTTCAATTTATATACTGATTTCTTTCAAAAAACATGGCTGGGCTATAATAAAAACGATTTTGAAACCGGAAAGGACCTGATGGTGAATTGGAAATACAATTTGAATAAGAAAAGTCATTTGGAGTTTTTATATGCACTCAAAAAAACGCAAGTCAATAACCCGGTGGAAGATCAACCCATTTCAAATGCGGCCAATCTTTTGACACAGCGTTTCAGGGGACAGATGCTGTTGGCCATAAACAGCAAGTTATCTATTAAAACCAGGATAGAAACCAAGCTGATTCATTATGAGCAGGGAAACAGGAGCTATGGATTTTTGATGTACACAGACTTTTATTACAAGCCAATGATGAAGCCATTTGCTTTTTTTGTTAGAGCAGCCATTTTCCAAACAGACAATTACGATGCTCGAATTTATGCGTACGAGCGTGATTTGCCATTAAGTTATTCGATGTCAATGTTTTACGATAAAGGGTTTCGATGGTGCGTCAATACTAAAATAGACATCACAAAAAAAATGAGTTGCTGGTTGAAATGGTCGTTGAGTTATTATCCCGAAAAAGCTACAATTGGCTCCGGAAATGATGAAATAACGGGAAATAAGCGCAATGACATTAAGTTGCAATTAGCTTACGAAATGTAAATTTGAATGGCAGTGCAACATTTTAATTTCGGTTGATGTCTAAGTTTCATGAAAAGGGTAGTTTTAAAAAAAATTAACAATTTTTTTTTGTTGTTAATTTATCCTTATTTTTACACATCATTAAACTAATATCAACCGCACATGAGAAGATTTTTAACATTTTTCGCAGTGTTGATGCTAAGCGGAATGCTGGCTTCTGCACAATCTCGGGTGCTCTCTGGTCAAGTGAGAGACATTCCAGGTGAACCTGTAAAATTTGCTACAGTAACTGAAACAGGAACAAAAAACGCTGTTCAAACTGATGCATCAGGTAATTTTTCGATTAAAGTATCGAGCCCAAAATCAAGACTAACAGTAACTGCTGTAGGTTATGATGACCAAACTATTACTCCTTCGGGAAATGTAGTGATTGCAAATTTGGTAAGAAACACACAAGAAATGACTGCAGTAGTAGTTACATCTCTTGGTCAGGTTCGTCAAAAATCTTCACTTGGTTATTCAACTGCTTCAGTTAAATCAAAAGAATTGACTCAAGCAAATCCAGTAAACTTACAGAACGGTTTGACCGGTAAAGTATCTGGTTTGAACATTGCTACTACAAACAGTGGTGTAATTGGAACTACTCGTATCACATTGCGTGGTATTCGTTCATTAACAGGAAACAACCAACCGATGTTGGTTATTGATGGTGTACCTACACCATTGGGTTTCTTAAATTCATTGAATCCTAACGATATCGCTGATGTAAGTTTGTTGAAATCTGCATCTGCAACTGTTGTTTACGGTCCTGATGGTGTTAACGGTGCGATTATCGTTACTACCAAAAGAGGTACAGTTAGAAAGCCAATGATTACCGTTTCACATACTACACAATTTGAAAAAATTGCTTATATGCCTGATTTTCAATCTCGTTGGGGTTCTGGTTACAACCAAGATCCTAATACAGGGTTGGGAACATTTGAACCAATCGAGCAACAAAGCTGGGGAGATCAATTTGATGGCTCTATCAGACAATTTGGTCAAGATGGTCCAAACGGAGAGCAATTAATTTTGCCTTATACATATCAAGCAAATGGTAGAAAGAATTTCTTCCAAACTGGTATGACCAATCAAACTGATGTTTCTTATTCTACAGGTGATTTTTACATCAGCGCACAAAATGTTGCTATCAAAGGAACATTGCCTGGTGATGTAAACAATCGTAGAACAGTAGCATTAAATGCTCAAAAAGAATACAACAGATTTAAAGCAAGTTTTAACGTTCGTTTTACCAATTCAAAATATGATGTAACTACTGCCAATGCTCAAGTTTACTACAATGTAACGGGTGCTCCTGGTCAATATGATTTGTCTCGTTTTGAAAATTGGAGAACAGATTATTTCTCTAGTCCAAACGGATACTATACACCATACTTGGTGAACTTCAACAGAACTCCATACATGGCTAAAGACATCAACAGACAAAAAGGTAAAACAAATGATATCTTGGGTAATGTTGAGTTGAGCTACAAAGCTACCAACTGGTTAAACTTTGTATACCGTGTGGGTGGATCTGCAACCAACGGAAGTGCAAAATCAACAAGAGAAGCATTTGCTCCAAGTGCTTACCATTTAACATTAAGAGACGCTTCTGCAACTACAATTGCTGCGTCAGTTGCTGATGCAATGTCTTCAAGCAGCCGCTTTAGCTCTGAGTTCTTCGCAAACTTCAATACGAAATACAAAAAATTAGGTATCAGCGCAACTTTAGGTCAATCTTTCCGTGAAACAAACTCTAACGATGTTAGTGCAAGCAGCGGAAATTTAGGTCAATCTACATTCTTAAGCATTCAAAACCGTATCGGTGAACCATCTGTAGGAGTTGGTACATCTAAATCAAGATTATCAAGAGTATTTGGTAAAGTGAGTTTGGATTATGATGGAATGGCCTTCTTAGAAGGAACCGGTTCATACGATAAAGACAGTAGAAATGCACCAAGAAACGGAAGTTCATTCTCTAATAGCGATATTTCTTATTTCTATTCAGGAGTAAATGCTTCAGTTTTGTTACACAAAGCAATCCCTTCTTTATCAAATATCAAATTCTTGAATTTTGCTAAAGTACGTGCTGCAATATCTTCAACTGGTAACGTTCCATTGGGCGCTCAACAAGATCCATTCTTTACAGTGGGTACTTTCTTCCCTTATGGTTCGACATTGGGTTACAATATCCCAACTTCAACTTACCAACAAAAATTCAAGCCTGAGTTCGTTTACAACAAAGAAGTTGGTATCGAGTTGGGTTTCATGAAAAACAAAATCAACTTCGAAGCAACTTACTATACACAAGACAACACAGATCAGGTATTAGATTTGTCATTGGCTAACAGTACTGGTTTTACTTCAAGTAAATTAAATGCTGCTGAATTTAAAAACAATGGTTTAGAATTGGATTTGAAATTGACTCCAATCTTCAAAATGGGTGATTTGAGCATCGATTTGAAAATGAACTATACTCACCAAACAAGTAAAGTAACAAAGTTGGTTGATGGTTTAAATCAATTAGGTATTGGAAACTACAACTGGGTTATCGTTGGACAACCAGTTTACAAGTTCCGTTTGTATGATTACGTAAGAGACAGCGCAACCGGTAAAGTTATTGTAGGTGCTGATGGTATGCCAACAGTAAACTCTAACTTGACTACTTTCGGAAATACAACGCCTACTGATATCTTTGGTTTGACATTATCTGCTAGCTACAAAGGATTCACATTAACAGCT
>CAIQHJ010000229.1 GCA_903871575.1 uncultured Bacteroidota bacterium | reverse complement strand
TTCAAAAGGTTTAATTAGTTCAAAGGGTTGTAGTGAGTAAAACAGTTTAAACAGTTTGAACGCATTGAACTTTTTAAACAATGTTGTCTTATCCAGTATCCAGCTTTATCTAGCTTATCCAGCCAATCCAGCCAATCCAGCCCATCCATCCAAAAAATATCAATCACAACATCCTTCGGCTGTCAACAGAAAAAAAATAATTTTTCAATTTGTCCATGATATGCTTCATGCAATTAATAATTTATAAACCGATAAATGAAATAAAAAATATTTACTTTTAAACGATAAAATTAAAAATCATGAAAAAAATTAGTACGCTTTTGTTTTTGTCAATTGCCTTATTTTCAAATGCTATTGCGCAAACGGCCAAAACCTGGAACGTAGACAAGATGCACTCTTCAGTTAAGTTTGCAGTGTCTCATTTGGTAGTATCTGAAGTAGATGGCAGCTTTAAAATGTTTGATGGCAGCATCGTATCTGACAATGCCGATTTTAACAATGCCAACATCAATTTTTCGGTAGATGTGAGCAGCATCAACACCGACAACAGCAGCAGAGATGGACACTTAAAATCAGATGATTTTTTTAATAGTGAGAAATACCCTGCAATGACTTTTAAAAGCACTTCTTTCAAAAAGAAATCAGGAAACATGTACGAGTTAATTGGCGACCTCAAGGTTAGAGATGTAACTAAGAAAGTTGTGTTTGCTGTAAAATATGGCGGAACTACCAAAGATCCATATGGCAATACCAAAGCAGGTTTCAAAGCAACCGGCAGCATCAATCGTTTGGAATATGGTTTGAAATGGAATACACTCACAGAAGCAGGTGGTGCTGTAGTTGGTGCTGACGTAGACCTTACCATCAACCTCGAAATGGTTCAAGCTAAATAATACCCATCAACTTTATTTTTTTTAAAAGATCATGCTTCGGCATGGTCTTTTTTTGTTTAGAATCTTTGAATTGATAGGTGTTATTGTTTGGGGTTCAAAAGGTTTAATTAATTCAAAAGGTTATAGCGAGTAAAACAGTTTGAACTCATTGAACTTTTTGAACAATGTTGTCTTATCCAGCATCCAGTATCTAGTACCCAGCCAGCCCCCCATTTCCATAATAAAAACTACCTTTGAAATCATGAGTCCTGCTTTGAAAAAAATACTGCTTATCATCTTTTCGATAACATTGCATTTTGGTGGTTACGCACAATTGTTTCACGAAAAAAATTACCCTAGCAACTATTTTCAATGGCCCGTTGGTGCAGCGGTAGGCATTGTTGCCAATTTCGGCGAGTTGAGACCCAATCACTATCACATGGGTTTAGATTGCAGAACCGACAGCAGAGTGAACATGCCCATTTATGCAGCTGCTGATGGTTATGTAGCCAAAATCAATATCGACCCCACCGGCTTTGGAAGAACCATTTACATCAACCACCCAAATGGCACCACTACCTTATATGCTCACCTCAATGATTTTAATGCTACTTTAGAAAAATACATTCGACAACAACAATATGCTTTGCAACAATGGCGTGTTGTTGTGGAAATTCCAGCCAATTTATTCCCTGTAAAAAAAGGAGATTTTATTGCATATAGCGGCAATACTGGCGGCTCTCAAGGACCTCATCTGCACTTCGAAATTAGAGATACCAAAACCGACAAAGTGCTCAATCCACTGTTGTTTGGATTTCCAATTCCAGATAAAATCGCTCCAGATGTTATTCGATTGGCTTTGTACGATAAACGCTATAGTATTTATGAACAGACACCAAAAATCTATCCACTCAAAAAAATAAATGGTCGTTATCAACCTTATGGTGGAAAAATTAAATTGTCATCAAACAAGGTAGCCTTTGGAATAACTGCATTCGACAGATACACCGGTTCCACCAATCAGAATGGTATTTATCGCGCAGAATTGTATGTAGATGGTAGGGCTATTTCTGGTTTCGAAATGGATAGCATCAATTACGATGTAACACGTTTCTTGAACGCACACATTGATTATAAAACGCATGAATCTGGTGGACCATTCATTCAATTGCTGAGTCCATTACCTGGTTACAGCAACGGCATTTACAAAACTGCTCCTGGTGAGGACGGAAATATTCGATTGTCTGATTATGAAAATCATGAAATAAAAATTGTGGTTGCCGATGCCAATGGAAATGAATCTATGGTTGTTTTTGACATCTCATTAGAACCTAATTTTCCGGAAAGAAATGCTCGCTTCAATGGATATTTATTTGAACCCAATGCACTAAATGTTTTCGAAAATGAATCTGTTATGTTTTACATGAAAGATAGTTGTTTGTATGATTCCATCCACTTTAACATCAAAGAACTACCAGGAAAAATTTATCAATTACAAAATGATAAAACACCTGTTCAAAGTTATTTTCCAACTTACATCAAAGGCGATTTTCCAATAGATGATAGTGGGAAAATTGTAATGAAACAAGTATCGGCGCGTGGGAAAACACGATTCAAAAAAGCAGTGTTTCAAAATGGATGGTATAAGGCCAATTTCCGAGATTTTGGAACCTATCAATTGCTAAAAGACATCACCCCTCCAATCGTTATGCCAATGGGAGGTTTTAGAGATGGGATGCATACATCTAGGGTGAATAGAATTGCTTTTGCTGTATCAGACAATTCCATGGAGATTGCCAAATTCACTGCGCTAATCGATGGCAAATGGGTGTTGTGCAGCAACGACAAAGGACGTGTTTATGTCTATGAATTTGATGAAAATTGTGGCCCCGGTGAACATTCTTTAGAAATCATTGTTTCAGATTTGGTAGGCAATACAACTACTAAAATGTATCGATTCGTGAGATAGCTCATTTCAGTTTATCTGCAACATTTATTATTTTTTTAGAAGTTGATTTGTAGCATTAAAAACCACTTTAA
>CAIQHJ010000228.1 GCA_903871575.1 uncultured Bacteroidota bacterium | reverse complement strand
TACCTGAAATGGAAAAGAGATTAAAAGAATTGGAAAGAATCATTTCCGAACTCCAAATTAAACCTTAGGGTGCTTTTGAGGCAATAACGATTCGGCTTAACTTTTTTCGAATATCTTTGCCCAAATTTAAAAACAACAATGGATAAAAACTTTAACCCCGATAAGCAGCATACTTTAACCGAACAAATTAGTATTTCAGGTACAGGATTGCACACCGGGATAAATGTTGATATGACACTTAAACCTGCAAATCCAGGTTTTGGTTTCCAATTTCAACGGGTAGATATTGCAAACTCATTGCCTATAAAAGCAGATTGCGATTTAGTTACAGATACATCAAGAGGTACAACCTTAGAACAAAACAATGTAAAAATATCTACTGTAGAACATATTTTAGCCGCGTTGGTTGGGATGGGTGTAGACAATTGTTTGATCGAAGTAAACGGTCCTGAAATTCCAATTATTGATGGAAGCAGCAGTCCATTTATCGACATTATAGAGAAAGTTGGGGTGTTGGAACAAGATGCCGCCAAAGCTTGGTACACCATTGACACCAATATCACTTATTTCGATGAGAAGAAAAGGGTTGAAATGACCGCAATGCCTGCAACCAATTATGAAATCACCACACTTATTGATTTTAATAGTCCGGTTTTGGGTACACAACATGCTAGTTTAAAAAACATGCATGATTTTAAAGCTGAAATTGCGCCTTGCAGAACTTTTTGCTTTTTACACGAACTTGAAATGTTGTTGGATAATAATTTGGTTAAAGGAGGAGACATCAACAATGCGATTGTAATTGTAGATAAACCAATGGATGAACAAGGAATGAGTCGTTTGGCAAAAGCATTTGGCAGAACCAAAGTTGAAGTAAAAACAGAAGGGTACTTAAATAATCTTGAACTCCGTTTTCCAAATGAACCTGCACGTCATAAATTATTAGATGTTGTTGGAGATTTAGCGTTGATTGGCTATCCAATTAAATCGCACATCATTGCCAACAGACCTGGACATAGCAGCAACGTTGAGTTTGCTAAAAAAATAAAACAGTACATCAAAAAAAATAAACACACCAAAGATGTACCGGTTTATGATCCAACAAAACCACCAATTTATACGTTACAACAAATTGAAAAAACATTACCACATCGTTTTCCTTTTTTGTTGGTAGATAAAATCATTGACCTTAGTGATAATTGTATCGTTGGCTTGAAGAATGTAACCTTTAATGAACCTTTTTTTCAGGGACATTTTCCAGGAAATCCAGTAATGCCAGGGGTTTTACAAGTTGAAGCATTGGCACAAACGGGCGGGATTTTGTGTATAAACGCAATGCCCGAAGGTGAATACGATACTTATTTTATAAAAATCGACAATTGTAAATTCAAACAAAAAGTAATACCAGGCGATACCATGTTGTTAAAGATGGAATTGATTGAACCTATACGCAGGGGAATTTGTGTGATGAGAGGCAGCGTTTATGTAGCCAATAAACTCTGTACAGAAGGAGAGTTCACCGCACAACTGGTAAAAAGAAATTAAACATTCAGCGTCCTAATAATTTTATTTATGATTCATCCACATACTTACATACATCCCAACGCAAAGTTGGCTACCAATGTTAAGATTGATCCGTTTAGTGTAATCCATCAAAACGTGGAAATTGGCTCTGGTACTTGGATTGGCAGTAATGTTACCATCATGGAAGGTGCTCGCATTGGCAACAATTGCCGCATTTTTCCAGGGGCAGTAATTGCAGGTATCCCACAAGATTTGAAATATGAAGGAGAGAATACCACTGTTGAAATTGGAAACAATACCACCATCAGAGAATTTGTAACCATCAACCGAGGAAGTAAAGATAAATGGACTACCAAAGTGGGCGACAATTGTTTGATTATGGCATATAGCCACAT
>CAIQHJ010000227.1 GCA_903871575.1 uncultured Bacteroidota bacterium | reverse complement strand
ATATAGCGCAACATTTTACTTGGCAAAAAAAATGGGATAAAGTATTGAATTGGGAGTTCAACACGCCAAAGGTTGAGTGGTTTAAAGGAGGTAAATTAAACATCACTGAAAATTGTTTAGATAGATGGGTGTCCACTCACCCGGACACTCCTGCAATTATTTGGGAATCGAACAATCCACATGAAGCCAGTAGAACATTAACGTATAAAGAATTACATCAGCAAGTTTGTGCATTTGCACAAGTATTAAAAAACAACGGCGCAAAAAAAGGAGATCGAATTTGCATTTACATGCCGATGGTTCCAGAGTTGACCATTGCGGTATTGGCATGTGCTCGAATTGGAGCAGTACATTCTGTGATATTTGCTGGCTTTTCGGCACAAAGTATTTCGGATAGGGTGCAAGATGCACAATGTAATATTGTGATAACGGCTGATGGTGCATTTCGCAGCAATAAAACGATTCCTTTAAAATCTGTAATGGATGAAGCGTTGGTTAATTGCCCTTCAGTAGAAAAAGTAATCGTGTTAACGCGTACACAAATGGCCGTTAGTATGCTCAATGGGAGAGATTGCTGGTGGGAGGAGGAGATGAAACTGGTGGAAGAGAAAAATGATTATTCAGTTAAGGCAGAAGTAATGGACGCAGAAGATATGTTATTTATCCTCTACACATCAGGGAGTACTGGAAAGCCAAAAGGGGTTGTGCATACTTGTGCAGGATATATGGTTTGGACAAACTACACTTTTGTAAATGTATTTCAATATGAGCCCGGACAAATTCATTTTTGTACAGCGGATATTGGTTGGGTAACCGGACATAGTTATATTATTTATGGTCCATTAAGCGCAGGTGCTACATCATTGATGTTTGAAGGCATACCTACCTATCCGGATGCAGGCAGGTTTTGGGAAGTGGTGGAAAAACATCAAGTAAATATTTTGTACACTGCCCCAACGGCCATAAGAAGCTTAATGGGTTTTGGTAAATCGCCAATCGAAGGGAAAAATTTAAGTTCATTAAAAATATTAGGAACGGTTGGAGAGCCCATCAATGAAGAAGCATGGCATTGGTATGATGAAAATATAGGAAAGAAAAATTGTCCGATTGTAGATACTTGGTGGCAAACCGAAACAGGGGGAGTTTTGATTTCTAATTTAGCTGGCGTTACCCCATCGAAACCAACTTTTGCAACGCTGCCTATTCCTGGCGTACAACCATTACTGGTAGATGAAAGCGGAAATGAACTTTTGGGAAATGGTGTTTCTGGAAATTTATGCATCAAATTTCCATGGCCTGGGATGTTGCGCACCACTTATGGAGATCATGAGCGTTGCAGACAAACTTATTTTTCAACTTATTCCAATTTATATTTTACAGGTGATGGTTGTTTGAGAGATGAAGCTGGAAATTATCGCATAACGGGTAGGGTAGATGATGTGTTAAATGTGAGTGGTCATCGATTGGGAACAGCAGAATTGGAAAATGCGATTAATATGCATTCGGGTGTGATAGAAAGCGCCATAGTAGGTTATCCGCATGATATAAAAGGGCAGGGAATTTATGCCTATGTTGTCTTTGGAGAAATGCATACAGATGAAGAACACAGCAAACAAGATATCTTAAAAACGGTTTCAAAAATTATTGGCGCCATTGCAAAACCGGATAAAATTCAATTTGTAAGTGGATTGCCAAAAACGAGAAGCGGCAAAATTATGCGCAGAATTTTGAGAAAAGTAGCAGAAGGAGAAACTGAAAATTTAGGTGATACTTCAACGCTTTTAGACCCTTCAATTGTTGCAGAAATCATTAAAGGCAGACTCTAATTTTTTTACTTTTTACTTT
>CAIQHJ010000226.1 GCA_903871575.1 uncultured Bacteroidota bacterium | reverse complement strand
TTACTTCCGAAACAACAGTTGAAGTAAATGATGTTTCTCTAAACATAAGCATTAACAAAAAAACAAACTAGTTATGGCAACTAAAAAACCAATTGCAAAATCGCCAGCTAAAAAACCAGCGCCTGCTAAAGCAAAACCGGCAGTGAAAAAAGCAGCACCTGCCAAGGTTGTAGCTAAAAAAGCAGCTCCCGCAAAAGTGGTAGCCAAGAAAGTGGCACCTAAAGCACCTGCTAAAAAAGCAGCTCCGGCCAAGGTTGTAGCCAAGAAAGTGGCGCCTAAAGCACCCGCTAAAAAAGCAGCTCCGGCCAAAGTAATAGCCAAGAAAGTAGCACCCAAAGCCATAGCGCCTAAAAAAGCAGTTGCTAAAAAACCAGCTCCTGCTCCTGCAAAAGCATCTGTAAAAAAACCTGAACCTAAAAAAATAATAGTCGCTCCAAAAGCAGCACCTGCAAAAGTTGTCGCTAAAAAAGCAGCACCAACACCTCAGAAACCTGTCGCAAAAAAGGCAGAAATCAAGAAACCCGTAGCTGCATCAAAACCAGTTCCCCAAAAAGTGGAGGCACCAGTAGCTGCTCCTGCAAAAAAAGCAGAAGCCGTGAAGCCTACGCCTGCAGCTAAGCCTGCCGGTCCCACAATCAAAGCCATGGCAAAAAACCCTAAAGACATCAAAATACCCGCTCCAAAACCGGTTGTATTACCAAAGATTTCTACAAAAACATCAAGAACTTATCAACCCGATTTCACCAAATCCGTTTTAGATCAACAAAAAAACGATCCAGGTGCACCAATGGTTAGATACTCTGACAACGATTTGCAAGAATTCAAAGAATTGATTCAACGCAAATTGGAGTCGGCTAAAAAAGAACTCAATTACCTTCAAGGCCTCATCACCCGCAAAGACGATACCGGTGGCGACGAAAGCGAAAATCGTTACATGACCATGGAAGACGGAAGCCTAAGCATGGAAAGAGAACAACTTAGCCAAATGGCCAGTCACCAAATTACTTTCATCGACCATTTAGAAAAAGCTTTGATGAGAATTGAAAGCAAAACTTATGGCGTATGCAGAGTTACTGGCAAATTAATCGACAAAGCCAGATTAAGAGCCGTTCCGCATGCTACGTTGAGCATTGAAGCCAAAATGGGGATTGTAAAATAATACCTAATTATTTACTATTTCACTTCTTGCATTTCAACCAAATTTTGATAGATCCCTTTTTGGTTGATGAGGTATTCGTGTGTGCCCCTTTCTGCGATTTCACCTTTACGCAATACAATAATCTCATCCGCATGTCGAATGGTGCTCAGTCGGTGTGCAATTACAATAGATGTTCTGTTGTGCATCAAATTATTAATGGCATCCTGTACTAGTCTTTCACTCTCGGTGTCTAGTGATGAAGTAGCTTCATCCAATATTAAGATGGGTGGATTTTTTAAAACCGCACGGGCAATGGTCATTCTTTGGCGCTCACCACCACTCAGCTTCGATCCCCTATCACCAATATTGGTGTCGTATCCCATTTCTTTGTTGCGGATAAAATGATCGGCATTCGCAATTTTTGCTGCAGCTTCTATTGCTTGCATGTTGGTGTGTTCCATTCCCAACGCAATGTTATTGGCAATGGTATCATTAAATAAAATGGGCTCTTGCGTTACGATGCTGATTAAACTTCTTAATGCGTGTAATGAATAGTCTTTGATGTCTGTTCCATCTACCAAAATAGCACCTGATGTGGCGTCATGAAATCTTGGAACCAAATCGGCCAGGGTAGATTTTCCTGCGCCACTACTTCCTACTAAGGCCACCGTTTTCCCTTTGTAAATGGTAAAGCTGATGTCTTTTAAGATGCAGATATCTTCGTAATAAAAACTCACGTTTTTAAATTCAATGCTGTGGTTGAATTGGGTAATGTTTTTCCCATTGGGATTGTCATCCACACTTACCGTAGCTTTCAACACTTCCTCTATGCGGTCAATGGCTGCCGCTCCTTTTTGCATATTGCTGAAAGCGGTTGAAATGGATTTAGCCGGATCGATGATGTTGTAAAATAGACCCATGTAGGTTAAAAACATGGCGCCATTCATGGCAATTTCATGCGACAGTACCAACCTTCCACCAAACCACAAAATACCCGAAAATATAGCTACGCCCATCATTTCACTCATCGGCGAAGCCAAATCCCTTTTATATCCTACCTGGTTTCTGGCAGCCAAAAACTCATCACTAATTTGTAGAAACTTGTGCTTCAATTTCGTCTCTACATTAAATGCTTTTATAACACGCAACCCGCCCAATGTTTCATCAATAGCTGAATATGTCTCTCCACTTTTTTGGGCAACTTTTAATGATTGCTTTTTTAAAGAACGACTAATCCTGCCAATAATCAAACCCATCACAGGCAGACTCAATAAAATAAAAATGGTTAGTCTTGGACTAATATAAAACAACACCGTCAGGTTGATCAAAATAGCCAATGGATCTTTTACCCAGCCTTCAATAGTGCCCACAACAGAGGCTTCAATTTCGTTGATATCATTGGTCATTCTACTCATAATATCTCCTTTTCGTTGCTCGGTAAAATACCCAATCGGCAGTTGTAAAATCTTGTGGTACATATCGGCTCTGAGGCGATTGGCAATGGCGTTTCGGATGGGACCGATGGTTATTTGAGATAAATAGAGAAACAAATTTTTAAAGAAAATGGTAGTCACAATCAGTATACAAACAAGGCCCAAAGCAGAATAAGCATCGCCTTGATGCATTAAATTTTCGAGGTGTTCGTTCACCCATTTCATCACCACATTAGAACTCGATTTTGAAGATGTAGCCGCATTTACACCAAATAACAATTGCAAAAAAGGAAACAACATCGCCAATGAAAGCACCGAAAAAAGTATCGAAAGCAAAATGGTAAAAACATAACTGATTATAGATGGCTTATAATCTTTTAAATAACGGAAAACCCTGGCGTATTTTTTCATTTCTAGAACAAATTAAAATAATGGATGTCGCAATTACACTTGAATAGACATCAATCAGCTGCTAAATGTATTTAAGTGGCCTTAGTAACAGCAAAGTAACTAATTTTACAACGAATAAATGCGAAACTCATGATAGAAGGAAAAAGACAGAAACAAGTAGCTGCCGTTTTAGAAAAAGATATGAATGAAATTTTTCAAAGGCTCGGCCTTTCCATGATTGATGGCGGAATGGTTTCTATTGCCAGCATCAAGATTACGCCCGATTTATTTGATGCCAGAATTTACCTTAGCTTTTTTAAAGTGAATGATCCAATTAAAGCATTGCAATTTATACAAGATAAATCCTGGGAGATTAAAAAAGAACTGACGGTGAGAGTACGCCACCAACTGCGCTCGATGCCGCAACTCACTTTCTATATTGACGACACCTTGGATTATGTAGATAAAATGGAATCGTTGTTCAAAGAGATCAAATCTCAGGAAGAAAAATTCAAACCCAAATCCTAATCATTTTACATGTACCTTAATTTTGCATGGAGGTATTTTAAAGCTAAGAAATCGGCCAACGCCATCAACATCATTGCTTGGGTTACTACCGGTGTTATTGCATTTGCCACCTGTTGTCAGGTGCTCGTCCTCTCTGTTTTTAATGGATTTGAAGATTTGGTAAAATCATTATACTCTTCTTTTTACACCGATATCAAAATCATTCCTGTTACTGGAAAAACTTTTTTGTTGGATGCAACCGCATTAGAACAAATGAAGAAAAACCAAGCTGTTGCTCAATTTGCTGTGATTGCAGAAGAAAAAGCATTGTTGCAAAACGGCGATATGCAAACTGTTATTCAATTGAAAGGAGTAGACGAGCATTATACCGCGGTTTGTGGAATTTTACCAACCCTCACAAAAGGCAGCTTTAATTTGGGTAATGCCGATCAGCCATTGATGGTGGTGGGCTCGGGCGTTCAAAATGCGGCTGGTATTATTTTAAACAATGCATATGGCCCCGAAAAAATGGCGGTTATACTGCCAAAATCCAATTCCACTTCTAACGATCCGTTGGCAACCATTAGCGAGGGCATCATCGAACCCAGCGGCGTTTTCTCTATTCAACAAGAATTTGACAACACTTACGCCATCACCAATATTGATTTTGTGCGACAACAAACCGGATTGCGTAGCAATGAATGTACCGCCATTGAAATTAAATTAAAAGCCGATGCCGATGTGAATGCCACACAAACATCTTTGCAAAACATCATGGGGAAAAATGTGAAAGTTCAAACCCGGTATGCACAAAATTCCAATTTATACAACACGATGAAAACAGAGAAATGGGTCATCTATGCAGTGTTGACACTCATTTTAATCATTGCTGCATTTAATATGATTGGTGCGCTTACCATGTTGGTATTGGAAAAGAAACATGATATTGCCATTTTGCAAAGTATGGGTGCGAGAACAGGGCAAATTAAAAAAATATTTTTGAGTGAAGGGCTGTTGCTCGGAGGTGTGGGAACTGCGTTGGGTGTTTTACTGGCTTTGGTGATTGGTTTTCTGCAGATACAGTTCAAATTACTAAAACTAGCTGGCGGCTCTTTTTTGATTGATTATTTTCCATTGAAATTTGTGGCACAAGACTTTGTGCTGGTTGTTTCCTGCGCCATGGCAATTGTTTTAATTGCATCTTGGTTGCCAGCATACAAGGCATCCAAACAATCCTTAACACTGAAATAATTAGTAATCGCCTAGCGTTTCGGGCAATTGCGCAAGTGCTTTTTGAAGTTGCTCATCGTTGGGTGCGATGCCATGCCATTCGTGTGTTCCCTCCATAAAATCAATTCCTTTACCCATCACCGTTGTCATCAAAATTACCACCGGCTTGCCTTTTCCTGTTAATGATTTTGCTGTTTCGAACCCACTCACTACAGATTGCATGTCGTTGCCATCCATTTCAGTAACGATCCAATCAAATGCTTCGAATTTAGCTTTTAAGTTGCCCAATCCCATTACATCTTTGGTAGCGCCATCAATTTGTTGGCCATTGAAATCAATCGTTGCAATGAGGTTGTCTGCTTTTTTATGTGCTGCAAATAGGATGGCTTCCCAGTTTTGACCTTCATCTAGTTCACCATCACCCAGTAATGCATACACCAAATGATTGTCGTTGTTTAATTTTTTGGCGATGGCCGCACCTGCAGCAACACTGAGGCCTTGTCCCAAAGAACCACTAGCCATTCTTATACCTGGTAAATGTTCGTGTGTTGTGGGATGGCCTTGCAAACGGCTGCTGATTTTTCTGAATGTTGACAATTCGGAAATAGGAAAATATCCGCTTCTGGCCAAACAGCTATAAAAAACCGGAGAGATGTGACCATTGCTTAAAAAGAAAATATCTTCTCCAATGCCATCCATTTGAAAATTGGTAGAATGACGCATCGTGTTAAAATATAAAGCAGTCATAAAATCTGCACAACCCAAAGAACCACCCGGGTGTCCGCTTTGTACGGCATGTACCATTCTTACGATATCTCTTCTTACCTGAGTAGCAACATCTTGAAGTGCGTTGATTTCCATGATTTTTATTTTTCGCTGCAAACCTACTTCAAATTATTTCAAGCACAAAGAAAAAATTGAGCGTTCATTACCCTGATTTTTATAGGTAGGATGCTGTTAAGTAACGAATTATTTCCTTATTATTGCAAAGGTTTTGGTTTCGTTTTATCACAACGAATTGCGGTGGTGTTGAATTTTATATCAAACTTATTAATTATCCGATACCGTTTAGTTGAATAGGGTTAACTTTTTTTCATGGACAAAATACTACTTAGCGGGGGGTTGTCTTTTATCATCACTTTTTTTTCTATTCCTGTAATTATTCAGGTAGCAAAAGATAAAAAATTGTTTGATGAGCCCGATGAACGTAAGGTTCATAAAAATGTAATTCCTACTTTAGGTGGGTTGGGCATTTTTGCTGGCTTTGTCATTGCCACTTTATTGGGCGTTCCATTGGGATCTTCAGAATTACAATATTTCATTGCTGCAACCGTGGTTGTTTTCTTTTTGGGTTTGAAAGATGATATTCTAATATTGTCTGCTTCCAAAAAATTCGCCGGCCAAGTTATAGCCGCCGGCATTCTCATTCAATTTGGCGGGGTTCAACTCAACGACATGCACGGACTTTTTGGTGTGCACCACATTCCAGCAGCAGCCAGCGTAGCACTTACTTTATTAACCATCATCATGATTACCAACTCTTTTAATTTGATTGATGGGGTTGATGGTTTGGCTGGCAGTTTGGGTATTTTAACCACCGCTGTTTTTGGTTGTTATTTCGCCTATATCGGACAATTTACCTATGCGATCATGGCTTTTTCGCTGACCGGTAGTTTGGTGAGTTTCTTGATATACAATTTTCCACCGGCAAAAATTTTCATGGGCGACACGGGTTCCTTGCTCGTTGGTTTGGTTAATTCAATCTTGGTAATCAAATTCATCAATATTGCTTCTGCCGCTGATGCCAAATTTCCTGTAGCAGCTGCACCAGCAATCGGTTTTGCAGTACTGATGATTCCTTTATTCGACACGTTGCGCGTGTTTGGTATGCGAATTTTAAGTAGACGTTCGCCATTTAGCCCAGACAGAAATCATATACACCATTTTTTACTGGATGCCGGTCTTTGCCATAAAAACACCACTTTCGTTTGTATTGCTGCCAATATCCTTTTTATTGGAGTAGCACTGATTTTTAGAAACTTGGGTACAAGCATTTTATTGATGATATTGTTTTCATTGGGGTTGGCATCAACAGGATTGGTTTACAGCATTCGCCAAAAAAAAATAAAATCATCTAGAAGAAACAATACAGTTTCTCAAAAAACGGAACTGATCAAGTCACACAAAATACTATCCTTGGCCTCAGATGCTGTGGAAGTGGAATAAGCCATCGCTTTGTTTTCATCGCCAATAAAAAACTGTTTCAAATCATTGCAGATTTCAATAAATTTGCATCCAATTTATTATCAATTATGTCAGACATACAACAAATATTAGCAGACACTTCTGCAACCATGCAAAAAGCAATTGGTCATTTGGAATCGGAATTATCAAAAATAAGAGCAGGTAAAGCATCTCCTGCAATGTTAGATGGCATCATGGTGGAATATTACGGCAACCCAACACCATTGAGTCAGGTAGCCAATGTTACGGTTTTGGATGCCAGAACCATTTCTGTACAACCTTGGGAAAGGACCATGTTGCAACCCATCGAAAGAGGCATCATGGCAGCCAATATCGGCATCACACCACAAAATGATGGCGTAAACATTAGATTGTTTCTGCCACCTTTAACAGAAGAAAGAAGAAGAGATTTGGTAAAAAAATGTAACGGTGAAGGAGAAAATGCAAAGGTATCTGTAAGAAACATCAGAAGAGATGCCATCGAACAAATAAAGAAATTGCAAAAAGATGGCGTAAGTGAAGATGAATGCAAAGATGCCGAAGGCAATGTGCAGGAAGCCACTGATAAGTTCATCGCATTGGTAGAAAAACAC
>CAIQHJ010000225.1 GCA_903871575.1 uncultured Bacteroidota bacterium | reverse complement strand
TTTGTGTTTTTGAGTTGGAACCATTTAAATGGTGGAAGAGGGGGGCTTCGGGAAAACCAACATTATTTTTGCGTGAAAAAACAAATCTACTACCATTTAAACGGTGGAAGAGGAAGCCTTCGTGAAAAACAACATTTTTTTGCTTGATAAAACAATTCTTACATTTTCTTTCCACTAATTTAATAAAGGGTAAGTCGGTATTAAAATTGGTATTTCAAGTTTTTTTTTAGAAATTTGTTAGCTGTTCTTTTGCAGGTGCATTACCATCAAAGAAAATATGTTTATAAAAGCTTATCCATCTATTGTGCGTCCGTCCCATTTGAAATGTAGATTTCTCCTCATATCGTTGGTCTTTTTGTTATGTAGATGTACAACAACCCAACCAGTTGCATATTTTACCCATTTCCCAAAGGATACATCCATTCAAGCAGTCAAAGTCAAGGAGACTGAGTCTGTTATCCAAAAAAATGATATTTTATCCATATCCATCAGCAGTTTAAACAAAGAAATGGATGAAAAATTTAATACAGCAGCCAAAGTTAGCAATGGCAACATTTTGATGTCTGCAAACAATGTGGGTTATCAAGTAAATGAGTTGGGTGAAATCACCATGCATTATTTAGGAAATGTAAAGGTAGAAGGTATGACGAGGCGGGGTTTGAGTACAAAGCTTCAAAAAGAGTTGTTGCCCTATTTCAATGATCCCATCGTTAGTGTACAATATTTGAACAGAAAGATTACGGTAATGGGACAAGTGTCTGGTCCTAAAATCATCAATTTGCCTGATGAACGTATCAGTTTTATAGATGCCATGGTAACTGCCGGAGATTTGACTGATGTGGCCGATTATAAAAATATTTTGGTGATCAGAGATAGTGGCTCAACAAAATTTATCAAGCACATCAACTTGGAAGATAGCACGGTTCTTTCTTCGGAATGGGCTTATGTAAAATCAGATGATGTTATTTATGTTGGTAAAAACACAGCTAAGGTAGATAAAGAGGATAGGAGACGAAATCTGCAATCAAACATTTCATTAGCAGTATCAATGGTTTCGTTAGTTGTAATCATTTTGAATAATCTCTTAAAATAGACTGGAAGCATTATGAATGAGGATCAAGCATTTAAGGAGAACAAACCCAACGACAATATAATTGCCCAAATTATACATCGGTATTTGCCTTTTTGGCCAATATTTATTATTTGTGCTTCCATTTCTTTGGCCGTAGCGTCTATCTATTTAAGATCGCAAACAAAAATATATGTAGCCACTGCAAAGGTGCTATTAAAAGATCCCAACAAAGGAAACGGAGATACAAAAGTGTTAGATGCTTTAAATATTTTCAGTGAGAAAAAAATTATAGAAAATGAAATTATTGTATTGAGGTCTACTTCCTTAATGGAAGAAGTAGTAAAAAACTTAAACCTCTACGCCCCAGTTTTCAATGAAGGCAAAGTTCAAAAAGAAGAGTTGTATGCAGACAATTCCCCCATCAAATTCATCGCATTAAATAAAGATAGCATCAAAGCCAATGGCAAATTTTTCCTTGAAATCGATTGGGTAAATGCGATAGTAAAAATAGCCGGACAACGCGTTCCTTTCAACGGAACATTCAAGATTGGCACAACAGAATACCGTACCGAGTTGAACATGGAATACAACCGCAATGCTGCGGGAAAAAATTATTACGTTATTTTCAATTCGCCACAATCTGCAGCGGGTTCAATTTTATCAACTTTAAAAGCTAGCCCACTTTCATATAACTCTACGGTTATTGATTTAAAATTAGAAACGCCTTTAGCTGAAAAAGGTATTAATATTTTAAATGAGCTTTTTGTTGTTTACAATCGTGCAGGTATTGAAGATAAAAATGAAATGGCCACCAAAACCTTAAACTTCATCGAAGACAGGTTGAATACGGTGATGAACCAATTGGACAGTGTGGAGAAGAATATTCAAACCTATAAATCTACTTTTGATGTGATTGATTTGGGCAACCAAGCAACTGTTTATTTCAATAATGTGAAAGAGTTAGACAAGGTGAACAGCACATTGGATATTCAAACACAATTGTTGGATGAGCTTTTAAAATACACAAACGCAAAAGGAAAAAAATATGGTACTGTGCCATCATTGGTTTTGTTAAATGACGAAACGTTAAAGTCGCTGTTGAGCCAATTATACACAGCAGAATTTGATTTGGAAAATGCGAAATCAACTGCAGGAGCCAAGAGTGAGGTGGTATTGTTGGCGGAAGGTAAAGTGAATCAAATTAAAAATGATATTCGCGAAAATATTGGGAACATCAGAAATACTTTTTTGGTTCAAAAAAACAGCAACAACAGGCAAATAGAAATGTACAAAAGCTTGTATTCCTCTGTACCACAAAAAGAAAGGGGATTGTTGGAAATCAGCAGACAGCAAGCCATTAAGAACAATATCTATTCTTATTTGCTACAAAAGAGAGAAGAAACCGCATTGTCGTCCGCTTCTACCAGTGCCGATTTAAGGGTGTTGGAAAGCGGTTATTCATATGGTCCTATCAGGCCCGTCGCCAGTAATTTTTATTGGGCGGGTTTATTGATTGGCTTATTGATTTTCTTATTGTATGTTCAAGCTTCTGAACAATTGAACAATAAGATCATGTTTAGAAATGAAATTGAAAAACGGACAAATGTACCGGTAATTGGTGAAATCGTACAAGCAAAAGCGATGGAAACCATTGCCATTAGAGATGGTAAAAGAACGGTTATTGCAGAGCAGTTTAGGGCACTGCGAACCAACTTAAGTTTCATGGGTTTTAATGAAACCAATAAGGTTTTATTGGTAACCTCCAGCATTTCTGGTGAAGGAAAATCGTTTGTAGCGGTTAATATGGCAATTAGTTTGACACTTACTGGTAAAAAAGTGGCGCTGATGGAGATGGATCTTCGGAAACCGAAACTCAGTAAGTTATTAAACATCAAACGGGAACCGGGTATTTCTAATTTTTTGATGAACAACGCTTCTATTGATGAGATTGTTAAACCGACGGAATTCGAAAATCTATTTTTGGTTTCATCTGGTCCCATTCCACCCAATCCAACTGAGTTGATTGAAAAGCAAGCGTTTTCTGATTTGATACAAATCCTTAAAGATAAATTTGATTACGTAATCATTGATACTGCTCCAATTGGTCCAGTTACGGATGCGCAATTGCTGTCAAAACATGTAAATACAACCATTTTTATGGTTCGTCACAATCATACCCCCAATGTATTTATTAGAATGATAGAAGGGTTTTACGCGGATAAGAAATTTAATAATATGTGCATCGTATTTAATGGAATTAAGCCTCGAGGGATTTCATTTTTTAACTATGGATTTGGAGGATATGGAAATGGTTATGGGTATGGTTACGGTTATGGTTATGGCTATGGATATGGATATGCCTATGGTAAAACATATGCCAGTTATTATATCAACGACGCAAGTCAGCCAGGGTTTAAAAATATTTGGGACATAAAAGAAATTTTTATGCGCCTGATAAAGGGGAAAAAATAACTGCTCCATTTATTCATCAATAAAATCGTCTTCAGAAAACAATGTAACTGAGGACTAGCGAAGCTTTGTTTAGTTTGGAAAATAACGAAAATTGGTATGTGGTGTATACGATTCCCCGGTGGGAAAAAAAAGTAGCCAAATTGCTCGAAAGCAAAGGCATTGAATGTTATTGCCCGTTAAATAAAGTTGCACGACAATGGAGCGACAGAAAAAAAATAGTGATGGAGCCGTTGATAAAAGGCTATGTGTTTTTGAAAATAGATGCGCAAAAAAAATGGGATTTGAAATCCATTCCAGGTATCATCAATTACGTGCATTGGTTGGGAAAGCCTGCTATTGTTCGGTCCGAAGAAATTGATACCATCAAAATGTTTTTACAAGAGTTTGAAAATGTATCCATAACCGACCATGAGATTGTAGAAAAAGACCATGTCGTCATCAAACAAGGTATACTCATGAATTACAAAGGAATGGTTTTGGAGGTTTTGGGCAACAATGCGAGGGTGTTGATTAATAGCATGGGCATTAGTTTACATGCCATCTTCGATAAAAAAAACTTGCTATCTATAAAATAAATTTCAAGAAAATTGGGATTACCTTTTATATTCTTGAAAAAATTATCTAATTTACTTCTCCAAAAAAGTTGAAAAATGAAGCTTACCGATAAGATTTATGTAGCCGGACATAATGGGTTGGTTGGTGCTGCGATAACCCGACTCCTTCGAAAGAAAGGTTACACCAATATCATTACCAGAAGTTCGGCAGAATTGGATTTAAGAGACCAAAAATTGGTGTGTGATTTCTTTGAAAGAGAACAGCCCGCATATGTATTTATGGCTGCTGCAAAAGTTGGCGGAATTTTAGCCAATCAAAGTTATCCTGCTGATTTCATTTACGATAATCTGTCGATACAAAGTAACATCATTCACTCTGCTTACAAATGGGGGGTTGAAAAGCTTCTATTTTTAGGAAGTAGCTGCATATATCCTAAAAATGCACCTCAGCCAATTGAAGAAGATTATTTGATGACTGGTTTTTTGGAACCAACGAATGATGCATATGCCATTGCAAAAATTGCGGGCATTAAAATGTGTCAGGCTTATTACAAACAATATGGTTGTAGGTTTATAAGTGTCATGCCAACCAATTTGTATGGACAAGGCGATCATTATCATTTACAAAATTCACATGTACTTCCGGCTTTGCTTCGCAAATTTCATGAAGCCAAATTAAGAAATGAACCTGCCGTTACCGTTTGGGGGACAGGAAAACCCAGAAGAGAGTTTTTGCATGTAGAAGACGCAGCTATGGCTTGTTATTTTTTGATGCAACGATACGAGTCATCTGAAATTATTAACATCGGCACTGGTATTGATCATACCATCAAAGAAATGGCAACCATCATAAAAAAAATTACCAATTACACCGGAGAAATAGATTTTGATGAATCAAAGCCAGATGGCACTCCTCGTAAATTATTGAATGTAGACAAGATTACCAAGCTCGGCTGGAAGTCTGTAATTGACTTAGAAGAAGGCTTGATTTCTACGTATAAGAACTTCGAAGAAAACTATCATTTTTATACCCAAACCAACCCCCAACCCGCAGCACCATCTGCTGCCATAGTTAATGTGTAGAATTGCAGGGATGATTGATTTTGAATTGCCAGCTGCTATCAATCAGCTGACAGTAGAAAACATGTGCGCATTACAAAAACATGGAGGCCCCGACGATGGTGGTATTTTTGTTTCCCAAAATGAACAGCTTATACTTGGCAATCGTCGACTATCATTGTTGGATTTAAGTTCCGACGGTCACATGCCAATGGCATATTTGAACCGTTTTTTCATAACTTACAATGGTGAAATATACAATTACAAATCGCTCAAAACAGAATTGTTGCATTTGGGTCACCAATTTTCCAATCAAACAGACACAGAAGTTATTTTAGCTGCTTTTGCACAATGGGGTCCTTTGTCATTTAACAGATTGAAAGGCATGTTCGCATTTGCGTTATATGATCAGCAGGAAAACGAATTGTATTTGGTTAGAGATACTGCTGGCATCAAACCATTGTATTATTCCTCAAATACCAATGGACTTGTTTTTGCGTCAGAGGTTCGGGCATTTCAAGCCGCAGAAACAAAGCCCGCTAATAATCCTGCATGGCCGATTTATTTATTGGCATATGGACATATTCCTGAGCCAGTATCTACCTTACAAAATGTACAATCGTTGCCCAAAGGATTTTATTTAAAATATGAACTGCACACAAGGTCAGTTTCAATACAATCCTTCGCGCATTATAGTTTCAGTAACCAAATTTCAGATGCAACAGAAGCGAATCAATTGGTTGCACAACAATTGGAACAAGCCGTAGAACAGCATCTCTTGGCAGATGCGCCCATCGGTGTCTTTTTAAGTGGCGGATTGGATTCTGGTATCATTGCAGCGTTGGCTTCCAAATACAAAAACAAAGACCTCAATTCTTTATCCATTTATTTTGAAGAAAAAGCATATTCAGAAAAAGAATACCAAGATATTTTAATAGAACATCTACAATGCAATGCATATCAATTGCTGCTGAATGAATCTGCTTTTAATCAATCCTTTCCATCCATTTTGAATGATATGGATATGCCCAGTTGTGATGGCATCAATACCTGGTTTATTTCAAAATATGCAGCTGATAACGGACTAAAAGCCGTGTTGTCGGGTGTTGGCGGTGATGAGTTGTTTGGCGGATATCCATCATTTAACAGAATGGGCAAAGCGATATTGTTGCAAAATTTACCCGGTTTTATCAATCAGATTGGTAAAAAAAGCAAATACAAACGATTGAACAGAATGTCTTATCTCCAATTGGATGGTTTGAAAGGGCTCTATTTATTTTTGAGAGGAAACTTTACGCCACATGATATTGCACAGCAGTTGGGCGCTTATGAAACCGATGTATGGAATATAGTAAACGACATGCCAATATTGCAAGATATGCCTTGTTTGGATGATAAAAACAAAGCGAGTTGGGTAGAATTTAATATGTACATGCAAAACCAATTGTTGCGAGATTCTGATGTGATGAGCATGATACATGGCGTAGAAATTCGGGTGCCTTTTTTAGATGACCAAGTAATTCGATTGGCTAATAGCATCCAACCCGAAACCAAATATGCGGGCGCTTTGCCCAAACAATTTTTAATTGATGCTTTTGTTGATGATTTACCAAATGCAATTTGGAATCGTCCAAAAATGGGATTTAGTTTTCCATTTGCAAAATGGTTGAGCAATAGCGAATATGTAAAGGCGTTGATGGAAAATGGGAATGAGCAATCAAACAAGAATTTTCAAAACTTCTTAAGCGGTAAAATGCATTGGTCTCATATGATGTCATTGGTTATTTTGAATCATCGTAAAGCGATATAAAAATTGAACAACAGTAAAAAAATAGTATTCTTAACATTGAAAGTTTTTGCAGCAACCGGCGGCATTGAAAAAGTTTGTCGGGTTGCAGGGAAGGCATTGTATGAAAGAGCTGTTGTTAATAAATCTAAGCTGTTGATTAACTCCATGTACGACCAACAGTGTGATGCAGACGAAAACAAATATTTTCCCTCAGAAATATTTTCGGGGTTTGGAGAGGCTAAAATTAGCTTCATCTTATCTAGTGTTCGAGCAGGAATCCTTGCAGATACGGTTATCATGAGTCATATCAATTTGTTGCTGGTTGGTTGGTTAATTAAATTAATCAATCCCAAAGTGAAATTGATTTTATTTGCACATGGAATTGAAATATGGGGATCGGTTGGCTTCAAAAAAAAGCATATGCTACCCTGCATTGATGTGTTTGTTCCAGTAAGTAATTTTACCGCTAAAAAAATAATGGATGTTCACCATGTTCACGAAGATAAAATTAAGGTGCTGAACAATTGTCTAGACCCATTTATGCCATTGGGAAAAGAGTTTTCTGATAAAGCTGTTGTAAGAGAAAAATATGGGTTTAAAAAAGAAGATATTATTTTATTCACCTTGTCTCGCTTGTCTTCAAAAGAAAGATACAAAGGTTACGATAAAGTATTAGAAGCACTAGTAAAAGTAAAGCAGCAATTCTCGAATGTAAAATACCTAATCGCTGGTAGTTATGATATAGAAGAGAAAAGGTATATCGACGAAATGAGCAAAAAACTACATTTGGAAGATGCCGTAATTTTATCTGGCTTTGTACCAGAAGAAGATTTAGTGGCCTACTTTTCTATGGCTGACATTTATGTTATGCCTAGCATGAAAGAAGGCTTTGGAATTGTATTTATTGAAGCCATGTTTTATGGATTACCTGTAATTGCAGGGAATAAAGATGGATCTGTAGATGCATTGAGAAATGGCGAACTAGGCACATTGGTAGATCCGTTAGATGTAGATGCCATTGAAAAATCCTTGTTGTCTTTGTTATACAATTTGGAAACAAGTGCGCCAGACAAAGCTGTTTTATTGCATCATTTTAGTTTCACGCAGTATAAAAGAAATTTGGAAAGGATTTTAAATGGGACAAAACCAGCATCAGCAAATTAACATGCAACAAAAAGAAAACATGTCAAACGAAAAGCAGTGGGATCTCATCATAGAGCCCAAGCCCAAATTATTTCAACTCAACTTGAAGGAAGTTTGGCGTTATCGGGATTTAATGTTGTTGTTTGTAAAAAGAGATTTTGTTGCACAATACAAACAAACTATTTTAGGCCCTTTGTGGCATATCATACAGCCCATTTTTACAACGCTGGTTTTTTTATTGGTGTTTGGTAAAATTGCCAACATCCCAACAGATGGCATTACCCCCATTTTATTCTTCATGAGTGGGGTTACCATTTGGACATATTTCAGCGCTTGTTTAACGGCCACATCTACAACTTTTATTGCCAACGCATCTATATTTGGAAAAGTATATTTTCCACGTTTAGTTATTCCCCTTAGTACTGTTATAAGCAATTTAATTAAGTTTGGGATTCAATTGTTGTTGTTGATTGTTGCTATTGTTTGGTATGCAATAAAAGGGGAAGATTATTATTTTGGATGGCATTTGTTGTTGGTGCCAGTTTTAGTAGTGATGATGGCTATTTTAGGTTTAGGATTGGGCATCATCATTTCGTCGCTCACCACAAAATACAGAGACTTTACGGTGCTGATAGGATTTGCTGTGCAATTATTGATGTATGCTTCACCGGTAGCGTATCCATTATCGTTTTTACATACTAAATCTTATGCAAAATGGATTGCCTGGAATCCGTTATCGCCAATTTTAGAAGGGTTTAGATTTGCATTGTTTCATAAAGGGAATTTCATGTATCATGATTTAATATACAGTGGAGTTTTTATAGCCATTATAATGGTATTGGGTTTATGGATGTTTAGTAAGGTTGAAAGAACGTTTATGGATACGGTGTAGCGGAACGTGAATTCATTTTTTTATAACGAAGTCAATTTGAAATGTCGACAGTCATTAAAGTAGAAAATCTTGGGAAACAATATCGATTAGGATCTGTGAGTACAGGTTCATTGTCGCATGACATCAATAGAAGTTGGCACAAGTTACTGGGAAAAGCTGACCCATATTTGAAATTGAGTGAAGTAAATGATAGGACATCAAAAGGGAATAGCGATTATGTGTGGGCGATTCAGGATATCAATTTTGATGTTGAAAGGGGAGAAGTGTTGGGTATCATTGGAAGAAATGGTGCAGGCAAAAGCACGTTGTTGAAAATTTTGAGTAGAACAACGGCCCCAACAAAAGGCGCGGTGAAAATAAAAGGTCGTGTTGCGTCTTTGTTAGAAGTAGGCACTGGTTTTCATCCAGAGTTGAGTGGCAGAGAAAATATTTTTTTAAATGGTGCGATCCTAGGGATGACGAAAAAAGAAATCTCAAGAAAATTTGATGAGAT
>CAIQHJ010000224.1 GCA_903871575.1 uncultured Bacteroidota bacterium | reverse complement strand
TGGTGATTGTGAATGAAAAGCCCATCAAAAACAATTATAAAATAAAAGCGGGTGACAAAATTGTTGTTTATGACAATAACAATCCGGAGGTATCGGAAAACATCCCACAAGACATTCCACTCAACATAGTGTATGAAGATGATGATTTGTTTATCATCAACAAACCCGTTGGAATGGTTGCACATCCAGGCAGTGGCAATCCCGATCAAACACTCATCAATGCTGCAGCTTACCATTTAAAATTGCAAAATCCAGAAGTAGACGACAGCAGTTTGCCTCGATATGGCTTGGTACATCGCATCGATAAAAACACCAGTGGATTGATGGTTATGGCTAAAACCAAAAAGGCGATGACAGATTTGGCGAAACAGTTTTTTGATCACACCGTACACAGAAGATATGTGGCCTTGGTTTGGGGCAATTTCGAAGAAGACCATGGAACGATTGTGGCGCATGTTGGACGGCACCAACGCCTTCGAAAATTATTTACCGCCTATCCCGAAGGCGACCATGGAAAAGATGCCATTACACATTATAAAGTGCTGGAGCGTTTCAATTATGTAACCCTTGTAGAATGCAGGTTGGAAACCGGTAGAACACATCAAATTAGGGTGCACATGCAATACATTGGACACCCATTGTTCAATGATGATTTTTATGGCGGCGACAGAATAGTAAAAGGAACTGTATATACAAAATACAAGCAATTTGTATACAATTGTTTTAAACTATGCCCACGCCAGGCCTTACACGCAAAGGAATTGGGCTTCAAGCATCCAACAACAAGCGCCAATGTTATTTTCGATAGTGAGATGCCAGATGATATGGCGCAAGTAATTGAAAAATGGAGAAAATACAGTCAATTTAAAAATACAGAAGAATAACATGAACCTTGCTCCTACCGGACCAGATCCAGCATTGTTGATGTCGTTGGTGACGATGAAAATGCCCTTTGGCAAATATGCTGGAACATTGTTGTGTAATCTGCCGGTGAGCTATTTAGAATGGTTCAATCGAAAAGGTTTCCCAAAAGGAAAACTGGGTATACAATTGCAAACGATGTACGAAATAAAATTAAACGGATTGGAGTTTTTATTGCATCCGCTCAAAAACCAGTAATTATTTGGAAAAGACCATTCGGTAATCCATTTTTATTTTGCCCTTGCTGATGTCTTCTAACTTTCTTTTCATGAGTGTTTTTTTCAGCGGCGAAATATGGTCGATGAACAACTTCCCTTCGATGTGATCGTATTCATGTAAGATTACCCTTGCCGTAATGCCGTTAAATGTTTGGATTTTTGTTTCAAATTTTTCATCCATAAATTGTAACGTCACACCCTCATTTCTGGTTATGTCTTCTCTGATTTTTGGAATGCTTAAACATCCTTCGTTGTAACTCCATTTTGCGCCATCCAAGGTTATGATTTGTGCATTGATGAAAACCCCTTTATAACCTGGCGCGTCGGGAAATTCATCTTTTTCATCTTCTTCTTGATTTTCAAAAATTTGCATGGTGTCCATCACAAACAAACGAATGTCTTTATTGATTTGTGGAGCGGCCAACCCAACACCATTGCTGTTGTACATGGTTTCCCACATATCATCAATCAACTTTTTCAAATCAGCATAATCAGGCGTAATGTCTGATGCAATTTTTCTTAGGATGGGAGAACCATATGCAACGATAGGAAGAATCATTTTATTTTTTTAAGGTTGATGAGACAAAGGTAACCGATAAGCTACAAACGAGCAAGCTGCTGCTTAACTTAACATAGCATTCGCTTAACCGGAGATGGATTGTAAATATTCCTGCAGCATGATGGTGGCAGCAATTTCGTCTACAATTTTCTTATCCCTTCTGTCTTTTTTCTTCATGCCCATTTGAATCATGGCATCTTTCGCCATTTTTGAAGTATACCGTTCATCAACATCTTTCACGGGTATTTGCGGAAATTCTTTTTTTAATTTCTCGATGGCTTTTCTAGCCAAAGGCGTTCCGTGCGTATCAGACTCATCCCAATTTTTGGGCAACCCAATCACAATCAATTCTACCAATTCTATTTGCATATATTTTTTCAAAAACGGAATTAAATCTGCAGAGGCGATGGTCGTTAATCCGGTGGCAATAATTTGCAAAGGATCTGTTACCGCAATACCGGTGCGCTTTCCGCCATAGTCAATAGCAATTATTCTGGCCATTATATTTTGTTGATTTGAATGATCAGGTGAATGATAACAAAAAACGCAAACACAACAGACGCAATACCATTGGCCGTCATAAATGCGATGTTTACTTTACTCAAATCATTGGGCTTAACCAATCGGTGTTGAAACCACAACATAGCCATGAAGATGACAGCTCCAATCCAATACCAGAAAGTTGACAAAAAATTTATACCTATCACTACAATTAAAAAAGCTGTAATCATGTGCAATACATTCGAAACCCACAGTGCTTTTTGCTTGCCCAAGAACGCTGGTATTGAATACAATTGATTGGATTTATCAAATTCCTCATCTTGTAATGCATAGATGATATCAAATCCGCTGACCCAAGTAAATACCACCAAAGAAAACAGTAAAGGCAACCATTGAAAACGCCCCGTCACAGCCAAAAAAGCACCGATGGGCGCCAGGCTCAAACCGAGTCCCAGTACCAGATGACACAGTGCTGTAAATCTTTTGGTATAGCTGTAAAACAAGATGACAAACAATGCCACAAAGCTGAGATAAAAACAAAGTGTATTGATAAAAAATGTACACAGAATAAACAAGAGTGCGCAAATGATGGTAAAGGCTAACGCTTTATTGGGTGAAATTTTTCCGGCCGGAATTTCCCTGATGGCGGTTCTAGGATTTCTGGCATCTATTTGATAATCGAGATACCGATTAAATGCCATGGCTGCACTTCTGGCAAAAACCATACACAACACCACCAGCAAGGAAAGGTAAACGTATGAATTGATTTGCAAGCAATTGGCAGAAAAACGCAGTTGATGCACCAATGCATATTGAGTACCTAAAAAAAATCCAATCAACGCGAACGGCATTGCAAAAATGGTATGAGAAAACTTAATAAGAGAGAAATAATTTTTCATGCAAACAAAAGGTGATTAATGCTTGGGAATGTTTGACAATTTCATTCTGTTTCGGATGATTTCCCAGAGCACAACGCCTGCAGCTGTTGCGATGTTCAAGGAATGTTTCATGCCCAATTGAGGAATTTCGATGCACCCGTCGCACTGCAAAATGGTGTCTTGTTCTACGCCAGAAACTTCATTTCCAAACACCACTGCAATTTTATCATTGGGGTTGAACTGTATATTTTCTAACGACAAACTTTCTTTCACTTGTTCAACAGCATACACTTTAAACCCTTGCAATTTTAAAGTTTCGATGGCCGTTGTTGCATCAGAAAAATGTTTCCAATCCACACTTTCTTCTGCGCCTAAAGCTGTTTTTTTAATTTCTTTATGGGGTGGTTGTGCAGTGTATCCGGTTAAATAAATGCCTTCTAATAAAAAAGCGTCTGCTGTTCTAAAAACGGAGCCTACATTGTATGCGCTTCGGATGTTTTCCAATACGGCAATTACAGGTGTCTTCTCCGATCTTTTAAATTCGTCGGTTGTCAACCTGTTGAGTTCGTCCATGCTTAGTTTCTGCATGCTGCAAATGTACATGATGTATGGTAAAACGCTGTGTTTAAACCAAAGCGTCTTCCGAAATATTGGATTCAATAGGCGCAAGGCTACTGTTTTCCATTGCGGCTTTTACAAACTGCACAAAAATAGGGTGTGGGTTTTCAACCGTACTTTTTAATTCGGGATGATATTGAACACCTATGAAAAATGGATGTGATTTCAATTCAACAATTTCAACCAAGTCATTGCTGACGTTTTTGCCGCTTGGGATGAGGCCGGCATCGATAAAATTATTGATGTAATTGTTGTTAAATTCCCAACGATGTCTGTGGCGTTCTGTAATTTCTGCGTTTCCATAAATTCGATGTGCCAAGCTATCGGCTTCAAGCTGACAAGGATAAGCACCAAGACGCATGGTACCGCCTTTATTGACGATATTTTTTTGTTCTTCCATCAAGGCAATAACCGGATGAGTGGTTTGCGCATCCATTTCAGTGGAGTGTGCATCTTTCCATCCCAACACATTTCGAGCAAATTCAATTACGGCCATTTGCATACCTAGACAAATACCAAAGAAAGGCAGGTTGTTTTCTCTTGCGTATTTAACTGCTTCTATTTTACCTTCCACACCTCTAGCACCAAAACCAGGAGCCACCAACAAGCCATTCAAACCTTTGAGTTGCTCTTGAACATTTTCTTTCTGAATAGATTCGCTATGAATATCAATGATGTTTACTTTGCAATGATTGATTGCTCCTGCATGTATAAAAGCTTCGAGAATGGATTTGTACGCATCTTGCAATTCAACGTATTTGCCTATTAATCCAATATTTACCCGTTGTGTTGCGTTGCTCAATTTATCTAAGAATGTAACCCATTTGGTTAAATCGGGCGCAGCATAACCATTGATTTGTAATTTCTTGAGTACAATCACATCCAATCCTTCTTGCAACATTTTCAATGGCACTTCATAAATGGTACCGGCATCCATCGCTTCTATAACTGCATCTGGTTTTACGTTACAAAACAATGCAATTTTTCTTTTGATTTCTTGATTCAATGGATGTTCGGTTCTGCAAACAATTACATTGGGGTGAACACCTTCCTGGCTCAACAAGCGAACACTGTGTTGCGTTGGCTTGGTTTTCAATTCTTTGGCTGCACTTAAGTATGGGATTAAGGTCAGGTGAACAACGATGCAATCTTCTTCTGGCAATTCCCATTGCATTTGGCGCACCGCCTCTACAAAAGGCAAACTTTCTATATCACCTACGGTACCACCCAATTCCGTAATCACAATATCAAATTCACCGGTGTCGCCCAATAGCTTCATTCTGCGTTTAATCTCATCCGTTATATGCGGCACCACTTGTACGGTTTTTCCCAAATAAGCCCCTTCTCTTTCTTTGTTGATAACGGTTTGATAAATGCGACCAGTAGTTACATTGTTTGCCTGTGATGTAGGAATGCTTAAGAAACGCTCGTAATGCCCAAGATCTAAATCGGTTTCTGCACCATCATCGGTCACATAGCACTCACCATGCTCATAGGGATTAAGGGTTCCGGGGTCAACATTAATATATGGGTCAAATTTTTGAATGGTTACTTTTAGTCCTCTGCTTTGTAATAATTTAGCTAACGATGCGGCAATGATGCCTTTACCTAAAGAAGAAGTAACACCACCTGTAACAAAAATAAATTTGGCCATAGTTGTAAATATTAAAAAATAGAAAACACCGCGATACGAGGTATCTGATTGTGCTGATGTCTAATATTTTTGTTTGATTGTAATGACCGTGGGATGAAAGAAATATCCGAGAGGTCATGCAAAGATAGGGCTGATTTTTTAGCCAAAGAAAAATTGCATCAACAATTTTTAAAAAATTATTTCAAATTAGAGAAAATGCTATTTCGATAAAAAATTCCCAATCGCTTCATCATATTGAGCTTTCCATTTGGAAATGTTACCCCAGTTTGTAGCATCGATTACCACATCCTGTTCAGCAACTTTACCCAACACCGCATATGGAACATGTTGCGCATCCATTGCAGCGATAAATGCTTCGTTTTTTTCTTTTGATATCGACACCACTACCCTGCCTTGTGCTTCGCCAAACCAATACGCATCTTTACGAATTGCAGCATCTGTTTGTGAAACGTCAAATCCTTTGTTGAGTTGGAAAGCACTTTCCATCAAGGTAATCATCAATCCGCCTTCGCTCACATCATGTGCCGAATTCACCAATTGAAGTGTAATTAAATTGGAGAGCATTTTCTGCATGTCAAATTCTTCTTGCAAATCAAAATATGGTGCTGGCGAAAATTCTTGTCCAATGATTTTATGCAAATATTCTGAAGATGCAATATCATTTTTGAGGTGACCAATCACATAAATATAGTCTCCTGTTGTTTTGAAATACATGGTCATTTTGTTGTCAACGCTATCAAGCAATCCAACCATACCAATTGTTGGTGTTGGATAAACTGGACCATCGGGGGATTGGTTGTAAAAACTCACATTCCCTCCGGTAACGGGTGTATCAAATTTCACACAGGCCTCGCCCATACCTTTGATGGCTTCTACAAATTGATAGTAAACTGCAGGGTCGTATGGGTTTCCAAAATTCAGGCAATTGGTTACACCCAGTGGTTGTCCACCGCTACACACAATATTTCTGGCGGCTTCTGCAACGGCAATCATTGCACCAACGCGCGGGTTGGCAAATACGTATTTGCTGTTGCAATCTGTGGTAAGGGCCAATGCTTTATTGGTTGGCTTAGCCAATACAACTGCAGCATCGCTTGGGTTGTTGGTGTTGGTATTGCCAGCACCCACCATGCTATCGTACTGATCGTAAATCCATTTTTTGCTGGCGATATTTGGCAATGAAATCAACTGCTGAGCTATAGATTGAATATCAGTTGGCACTGGAACGCTGTGCATATCAAACGCTTCGATGTTTGCAAAATAAGCAGGTGCAGTATATTCGCGGTTATATTGAGGTGCGCCGCCACCCAACACCAATTCTTCAGCAGGCAAAACGGCTTCTTCAACGCCATTCATATAAAAACGCAACATGCCATCGTTGGTTACATCGCCAATATGACTGCAAGGCAAATCCCATTTTTCAAAAACATCTAACACGGCTTGCTCCATCCCTTTTTTAACCACCAACAACATTCTTTCCTGACTTTCACTGAGCAACAATTCCCATGCTTTCATACCTTTTTGACGAGTAGGTACCTTGTCTAGATGAATGAGCATTCCCGATTTTCCTTTGGCACTCATTTCTGCGGTAGAGCAAATAATACCTGCAGCACCCATATCTTGCATACCCACTACAGCGCCGGTTTGAATCACTTCTAGGCAGGCTTCTAATAATTTTTTTTCTTGGAAAGGATCGCCAACCTGAACAGCAGGTAAATCTTCTGCGCTATCTTTTGTGATTTCTGCACTTGCGAATGATGCGCCACCAATACCATCTTTTCCGGTTGCTGAGCCTACAAAAAATACCGGATTGCCCTCACCTTCTGCAATTGCAGAAACGGTTTCTCCATTTTTCAAGATCCCCACACTCATGGCATTCACCAGCGGATTGGTATGATAACAAGATTCAAAATAAATTTCCCCAGCTACGGTTGGTACACCAAAACAATTGCCGTAATGCCCAATACCATGAACAACGCCAGCCAATAAATGCTGGGTTTTGGCTTCGTTTAAATTTCCAAAGCGCAATGAATTCAAAGAAGCAATTGGACGAGCGCCCATGGTAAAAATATCTCTGTTGATTCCACCTACACCAGTTGCAGCACCTTGAAAAGGCTCAATTGCAGAAGGGTGATTGTGCGATTCAATTTTAAACACCACGCCGTATCCATCACCAATATCCATCAAGCCTGCATTTTCTTCTCCGGCTTTCACCAACATTTTCTTTCCTTCACGTGGCAAAGTTTTCAACCATTTGATGGAGTTTTTGTAACTGCAATGCTCACTCCACATTCCGCTGAAAGCACAGAGCTCGGTAAAATTGGGGGTTCTTCCCAATTTGGTTTTGATGAGTTCAAATTCTTCTGCTGTTATTCTGAGTTGTGCGGCGGTTTGGGCTGTTATTTCCATACTAATAGTTAAATGTTGTTTTGCGCAAAATTAATAAATGAATTGGAGCATCCACGCTTATAAAAAGCAATTATTTTAACTAACTTCCCACATTCAAAAACCAGCCGATTCTTGATGCCGTATATTATTTATCTTTTATTTTTTACAATTGCCATCAAGCTGTTGCCATCGGTTTCTTTCATCAAGCGATCAGAACTTCCGCCCCGAACTATTTCAATTTTGTTATCGCTAAAAATTTTGACAGGCGCTTTTTTGGGTTGGATTACCATTAAATATTACCCGGGAAATGACTATTGGAGTTTGCACAATGAAAGCATTACAGAATGGAAATTACTTAAAGACCATCCAAGATCATTTTTTGAAAACATCTTGTATTCTCCCTACACCAATAAATACGGCGGATTTTTCGACGCTGTTGGGTCATATTGGAATGATTTGCGCAACAACATCATTGTAAAAATGCTGGCTTTTTTCAACCTCGTAAGCATGGGTAATTTTTACATCAATAGTCTTTTGCTGAATGTCATCGGCTTCTTTGGCCATGTTGCCTTATATAGAATATTTCAGCAGCTTTACCCTGAACAAAAAAAAGCATTGATCATCGGTTGTTTTTTGATACCCACCACTTTGTATTTTAGTTCGGGCATTCATAAAGATTTAATTGTGTTTACAGCGCTGGCGATGTATGCCTATCAACTTTATTTTTCTGTTCAACATCGCACAACTATAAAACAAATAACAATTTTGCTGATTAGTTTTGCGGTGTTGGTATTGATGAGAAATTTTGTTGCGATGGCATTGCTGCCCGCTACAT
>CAIQHJ010000223.1 GCA_903871575.1 uncultured Bacteroidota bacterium | reverse complement strand
TAGAAATGTTATAAAAAAAAGTACAAAAGTTAATCCGGTTCTATCAACTTCTGGTGGGACTTCCGATGCTCGTTTTATAAAAAAAATTGCTCCTTGTATTGAATTTGGTTTAATTGCAAAACTGGCGATGTATGCCTATCAACTTTATTTTTCTGTGCAACCTCGCACAACTATAAAACGAATAACAATTTTACTGATTAGTTTTGCGGTGTTGGTATTGATGAGAAATTTTGTTGCGATGGCATTGCTGCCTGCTACATGTATTTATTTGTTGATACAAAAACAACAGACAAGGCCATGGATTGCAATCCTGGGTGTTTTTGGTTCGCTACTGTTGATGTCCATGTTATTGCAATATTTTCTACCAGCTTTAAGCCCATTTACCATCATAGCGCAGCGACAAGCAGATTTTAGCCAACTGGCCCATGCGCAATCACAAATCGAATTATCTGCATTGAAGCCGAACATCAACAGTTATTTGATGCAATTGCCCAATGCCATCAATCATGGATTTTTGCGACCATATGTTTGGGAAACCAAGAATGTGTTTTCGTTTTTATTATCCATTGAGTTGTTGTTAATGGAGTGTGTGTTGGTGTTGATGTTGTTTCAAAAGCGCAAACAACGGCAATGGGACGCGTTTATCTATTTTGGATTGGCACTTGGAATGGTGATGCTGCTCATCAACGGCTATATCATTCCCAATACCAGTTCGTTGGTGAGGTATCGGAGTTTGTACCTGCCATTTATGTTGACGCCTATTTTATGCAACATATTTACAAAGCTGCGTCCAAACACTTGACGATTTAAAATATATTTACTTTTTTATTCCCAATCATTCATTTTTTAATTTTTTTATCCAAATAAATTAATTTCTTTCGATAATATTTATATTTTTGCGACATAAAAACCTATTTTATGGACTCATTAAGATTCACTGCAATAAAAAACATCGCAAAAGATGCGATCCATTATGAAGTAAAGTCATCGGAAAAAGTGACTTCTATTTTCAATGAAAATGTATTCACATTAAAAACAGCGCGTCATTATTTGAGTGACGATGCGTACAAAAGTCTGTTGGCATCTACGCGTGGTGGTAAAAAAATTGATCGCACCATGGGCAGCAACATTGCAAATGGCATGAAAGCTTGGGCAGAAGAAAAAGGCGTTACGCATTATACGCATTGGTTTCAACCTTTAACTGGATTATCTGCCGAAAAGCACGATTCATTTTTTACATTAAAAGGCGATGGCACTCCGATTCAAGAATTCGAAGGTGCAGCATTGATTCAGCAAGAGCCAGATGCTTCTTCTTTTCCAAGTGGCGGCTTGAGAGCAACTTTTGAAGCGCGTGGTTATACCGCATGGGACCCATCTTCACCAGCATTCATCATGGAAATTGGACAAGGAAAAACCCTTTGCATTCCAACAATTTTCGTTTCTTATACTGGAGAATCATTAGATACCAAAACACCATTGCTTAAAGCTATCGTTGCTTTAGACAAAGCTGCTGTAGATGTTTGCCAATACTTCGATAAAAACGTATCTAAAGTAAGTGCCACATTGGGTTGGGAGCAGGAATATTTTGTAATTGATGCAGGATTGGCAATTGCCAGACCAGATTTAACGCTTACCGGAAGAACTGTTTTTGGTCACGCTCCAGCAAAAGGTCAACAATTAGAAGACCATTATTTTGGTGCTATTCCAGAGCGCGTGTATGCGTTCATGAGAGATTTCGAAAGAGAGTCGTATAAATTGGGTATTCCGTTGCGCACCAGACACAACGAAGTTGCACCAGCTCAATTTGAATGTGCGCCTATATTTGAAGAAATCAATTTGGCTGTTGATCACAACACCTTATTGATGGACGTGATGACGCGTGTTGCAAAAAGACACAATTTATTGGTTTTGCTACATGAAAAACCATTTGCCGGCATCAATGGTAGTGGGAAGCACAACAACTGGAGCATGGCAACCGACACCGGCGTAAACTTATTGGCACCAGGAAAAACACCGAAAACCAATTTGATGTTCTTAACCTTTTTTGTAAATACCATCAAAGCGGTACATGATTATGCAGAATTAATCAGGGGTTCAATTGCCAGTGCGAGCAATGACCATCGACTTGGCGCTAACGAAGCACCTCCAGCCATCATATCTATATTTATTGGAAAATACTTAACCGATGTTTTAAATCAAATTGAAACACGTGTTGGCGGGAACTTCGACGAAACAGACGAAGCCATGCTTAAATTGGATATCCATAAGAGCATACCAGAATTAATGTTGGACAATACCGATAGAAACCGTACTTCTCCATTTGCCTTCACTGGAAATAAATTTGAATTCCGTGCAGTGGGCTCTTCTGCAAACTGCGCTGGTCCAATGACCGTACTCAATACCGTTATGGCCGAAACATTAAAGAAATTCAAATTGGAAGTGGATGCCATCATCGAGAAAGGTGAGAAGAAAGAAGTGGCCATCATGCAAACCATTCAAAAATATATTGTTGAAAGCAAAAAAGTTTTGTTTGAAGGTGATGGATACAGCGACGAATGGGAAAAAGAAGCTGCAAGAAGAGGCTTACCCAACATTAAAACAACACCAACAGCTTTAGATGCATATGCTGCACCAAAAGCAAAAAAATTGTTTGAAGACCATGGTATTTACAACCATTTGGAATTGGAAGCAAGACACGAAATCATGTTGGAAGAATACATCAAAAAAGTACAAATTGAAGCAAGGGTAATGGGCGATTTGGCGAGTACTCAAATCATTCCAGCAGCTTTGAAATATCAAAACATACTCATTGATAACATCCGCGGATTAAAAGATGCGGGTTTAGCTGGAAAAGCTTTTGAAAGCCAAACTGCTATTCTTAGCAAATTGAGCGAACACATCAACACCATCAGCATCAATGTAGAGCAAATGATTGATGCGAGAAAAAAAGCCAATGAGTTGTCTAACAGTAGAGACAAAGCCATTGCCTATTGCGATGATGTTAAAGAAAAATATTTCGATACCATTCGTTATCATGCAGACAAATTGGAGTTGTTGATCGACGATTCCATTTGGCCTCTGCCAAAATATCGAGAACTCTTGTTCTTAAGATAAGCTAACTTACATAATAGTCTTCCAATTGGGAGACTATTATTTTTTTAGATTAAACCACAAACATATCACAATGTCTGAGCACGCAATTTAAAAATTATACTTTTTACACCATCTTTACATCTTCAAAAAAACTAAAATGAAAAAAATCATTACTTTAGGATTGTTCACCTTCATGATTGGACAAGCATTTAGCCAAACTACAACAACACCCGTAGAAAATAGTGCAAATGTAAGTGCAGCAAAAACAGGTAAAGATGAGAAAAAGCAACTCATCGAATCGCTTAATTTAACTAAAGAGCAAAAAGCAAAATTTCAAAATTGGGGTAAAAACGGAAAAGCAGAAAAAAATAAAATTTCCGCTGACACATCGCTCAATGCCGGACAGAAGAAAGATAAAATGAAAGAATTGCGCAAAACGCAGAAAGCCAAATTAAAAGAAATTTTAACCCCAGCGCAATTTACACAATACGAATCTGGTCAAAAGAAAGAAGCAAAATCTGAAGATTAATACATAATCATGATGCATATGAAACTGTTTAGCTTGTCAATCATCTTTGTTCTCATTGGCTTTTGCAGTGATGCGCAAAGCAACGAATCACAATTTGCAAGTATAGACAGTTTCATATTTAAAACCGGCCCCCTATTGTCGTACAATGTTGCATCTATTACAGACAGCATCACACACCTATTCCCAAACAAATCACAGAAAGCTAGGGCCATCTATACTTGGATTGCCAACCATATTTCACTTGACCCCAAAATGGTGCGCAGTGCAGACACTAAAAATACCGAACCTGAAAATGTGATATTATTCCGAAAGTCAAACGCGCTTGGCTTCTCTTTGCTGTTTCAGGAAATGTGCAGCCAGGCAAATATCAGGTGTCTTTCTGTTGATGGATTTTACAAATGGAATACAGCAGCTTTTGATGAGATACCCGATGAAGTAAATCACCATTGGAATGTAGTTCAACTGGGTAATAGTCCTTCGGAATGGTTTTATGCAGATGCCGCACTCGGTTCTGGAATGCTGGATAATAAAATCAGCAGCTTTACCAAATATTTTTCCAACGTTTATTTCTTCCCTAATCCCAATGTTTTTAATTTGGCTCACTACCCCAATAATAAAGCGTGGATGTTGGGCGAAGGACCAAAAAGCATCAAGGAGTTTTATATGCTACCAATGATTGGCAATGCAGCATATCAATATAACATTGAAAAAATAAATCCAGCTACAGGCAAGTTGACTTTACCATTAAACAAACCCATCCGTTTTAGTTTTCAAACCAACCGATCTTCCCTTATCAATAACATCACTATTGTAAAAGGGGAAGGACAAAAAATCCAACAAGCAGAAAGAATCAATTTCAGCTCAAACACTGGTGGCGTAAGCTTCGATTATACATTTAAAAAAGAAGAAAGTACACCGCTCTCCATTCGTATCAACGGTGAAATACTTTGTATGTATTTCTTGGAAGTATCTGAATAATATTATTTTTTATTGGCCAACAAATTGGCAAACAAACGATATGCGCCCGTTACACCTGCAGGCAATTGTCGAAAAAATGCCAGCCCCGTGTAAATAAAACGGCCTTTCCCATAATTGGAAATAATTAAACTGCCGTTGTTGTCTTTTTCGCCAGGATCTTTCATGTTAATGGGCAAAATGTAATTGCTATCGGCATCGGCTACATGATAAATGCTTCGCTCTTGAATCCATCCTTCAAAATCAGCGTTTGTGATTTTATTAGGATATTGAAAAATCGACAACTCGGGTTGCAATATTTCTACGGTTGCATGTTCATCTGTAACCCTATTTCTAGTAATGGTAAACGGGTGTGGTGCTATTTTAGCTTTAACTGGCCCCAATTGATTGCTGGTGTTATATTGAACCAACATCAAACCTCCATTTTTCACATAGGCCATCAGCGTATTGTACACATCATTCAACCACTCATTGGTATTGTAAGCCCGAACTCCAGTTACAATGGCATCAAATGATTTCAATTTTTCTGTTGTAATATCTGCTCTTTTTAAAACAACAACTTCATATCCCATTTGCTGCAATGCTTGCAAAACTTTGTCACCCGCACCTTCTATGTACCCAATTTTTTTTCCTGCAATTTTCACATCCACATATTTGCAATTCACCTCTGATGGCTTATGATAAACAATGTTTGGAATGTGATCGTATTTAATTTCCTTGGCGTATGTATCAAATTTATTTTCGCCATCGGTTGCCCAGAAATTTGTCATGCCATCTTCCAACACCACCGAAATGCTTTTTCTTTCATTCTTTTTTAACTGTATTGGCGTAGCAATAGCCAAGGGTTGACCATTTGCATATATCGTTTGAATGCTGATGTCTTTGTTGGCAATTAAAACAATGCTAGTGTTGGTCTTTTCTTTTTTGTTGTGGATGATCAAAGATTTTTCGGGCTCTATATACAATGCTGGGAGTACTGGAGCTGGCTGATATATTTCACCTTTGATGGGATCGGTGAATTTGTACATGATCTGCTTTTCAAAAAAATAAGGCGCGTCGCTCAAGTGTATATCGAAGGTAGATTGTATGCTGTTGGATGTTGGAATGGTTAGGTCAAAGTTGGATGACAATTGATATGACCCCTGATTCATGGGATGTTGTAGCCAATATGGTTGAGAAATTGGCCTGTTGTTTTTTACCCAACAGCTGTCTTTTTTTGTGATGTTTTGATTGATCAACTTTCCATCCAACTGAAAGTTTTTACCGATAGCATATACTTTAGCTTCTTTGACATCAATGCCCAATCTATTGACAAAACTATGGTTAATGATTGCAGAATCTCCTGCGATGATGGTGGATTGCGTTGAAGTAGATTCCATAAACATGCCGCTGCAACGTTCGATCAGCCAACTTAATTCTGACAATTTCTTGTTGATCCAATAATCAAAATTGGGCGCTGCTTTCGCATGCATATCCAACAGCTGATGCTTCAGATTGGTTAACATCTTGACAGATTTTTCGGGATGCGCTATATCATAATGCAATACCAAAGAATCGATTTGTAGTTGTAGGTTGATGGCATTAAAGTTGATCGGATTGGCATTATCATTTCCGTCCATCAAATCTTTTGTTCTTCGATAAGTATTTGCATCAAATCGATTCCAATGTGTATTGATGCCATCGAATAAATCTATTGTTGGCGGAGTGCCTTTGATGGTTTTGAAGTATTCGATACTCGAGCCTCTTTGCGCCGGAACACCAAAGCCCTGGCTTTTGTGCTGACTTCTGCTTTCGGAGGCAATTTCGCCATAGCTCTTTCCCAATAATGGATTGAACATGCCCACTTCTACTTTAAACTGATCATCTTTTTGGGTATTCGTAGAACCGAAATTAAATGTATTCCAAAGCAAACGCTTCGATTGCCACACACTAACGCCCTGGGTTAGCTGCTCTGGAAATTTAGTTGCATCTGCAGCCGCTTCAAAAGCTTCTTCAGCTAAAATTGCAGAAGCCGTATGATGCCCATGTCCACCTTCACCGGTTGTTGGAAATCTACAAATAATAACATCTGGTTGAAAAGTTCGAATGATGTACACAACATCGCTTAGAATTTTGTTGTGATCCCAAATGCGCAAAGCTTCATCTGGATTTTTGCTGTACCCAAAATCATATGCGCTCGAAAAAAATTGCTCTGCACCATCTACCCTTCTGGCGGCGAGCAACTCTTGTGTTCTTATCAAACCCAAGTCTATTCCCTGCTCATCTCCAATTAAATTTTGTCCGCCATCGCCACGGGTTAAACTCAAATATCCTGTTCGATATTGTTTTTCGTTTGCCAAATAAGCAAGCAACCTTGTATTTTCATCATCGGGGTGTGCGGCGATATACAACACAGAACCTACTACATTCAATTTTTTTATTTGCGACAACAACTCAGATCCCGTGTAGGTTTTAGGCGTTTGCGCAAATGATACTGCCATTGACTGCAAGCAAATCAGCACAAAAAACAAATTCTTTTTCAATACAATTCAATTTAAACAACAAAATAAAAAAAGTTCCCTGCAATGCTTAATTAACCAAGAATACTGCATTTGTAAACATCAACTTTCCATTTTCCCAAAAACTTCTAAACAATAAATTATCTGCAAAATAAACAATAGAACCGCGTCCAAATTCTTGCGCAGCAATCACCGTTCCATCCTTAATATTTTCTTTCACATTGCTGCCTACATATCCAGAAACCAACCCCGATTTTTTGATGATACCCACATTCCAGCCATCTTTCAAAAATTCATACACTGCGTTGTTCATTTTTAGGGAATAGTAATTGTTGTCGTATCCAAAAGCCAACGGATGACTATCGTCTAATTCAACTTTATAAATGGCGCCTGGAGAATTATAAGAAACGCTTTCCCTTTCCCGGTTTTCGTAACGCTTGATGTCTGCATAAGCGTCGGGTTTTGCCTCTGTAGGCTCTGGTTCTTTTTTTAATTTAATTCCCCAATCACCGGCTGTCATTTGCTGGATGGCACTTTCCAACACAATCAACTTTCCTCCTTCACGCACCCAGTTTTTGATGTTGCTCTCTTTATCGGACAAAATTTTATATTGTCCATCAGGTATAATCAGCACATCTAAAGCTGCGAGTTTTTTATTGCTAATTTCGGCTGCATTGATTAAAAGCAAATTGTAATTCAATTGCTGATCAAACAAATGCCAAACATCACCCACACTTGTTTCTGAAGTGCCTTCACCCGACAGTACAGCAACTGTTGGTTTTTTAAGCAAGCGTACTTTATCGGATCCGAAATCAAATCCAGTGTCCATAAAGCCAGTATTTACTTTGTTTACATGCGCATCGAAAGCAGCAAACATGGGCAATACCGTAGCCATTTTATTTTCGTTGCCTTTCCTCATCACTACGAGGGTTCCTTTTTTGTACTTCCTTCCATCCAAAGAAAAATCAGATTCGGCAACACGCACTTTCACGCCCATAGACAACAAAGCTGCCAATAATTTACCGTCGTTAAACGAAGCATATTCTACCAAATAAGCAAAGCTTGGGTTGTTGATTTCGGATGCAGGAATTTGAAGTGAGGACTTTTCTGCAGGTGTTTCCATTGGCAACTTTTCTTTTACCCCATAACAATCTAAACCATAAGCATATGGCAAAGACCATGCAGTAATATCATATGTAACGGAGTCTTTTAATTTCGATAACGGCTCAAATAAAACCCTTACCAACGCGCCTTTCGATTGACAAGTGCTAACGATTAAGTCGTTGGAATTTGCCGAAATGCTTTCTTCTTTGTTATTGAAATAATGATATCCTTTTACCAGTTGACCTTGTTTAGCGTACCCAAATTGAATGTCATTTTTTTTCAACAAATCAATTAGTCCTTTTAGCTTGTTGGTGTTTGAACCATTGATGACAAAAGATTTAAAATTTCCGCTGCCATTGCTGTTCAGGTCGTCGAAATATTTTTTGAGTTCTTGGTTGATTGTCGTTGCATTTTTTGCAGCAATTTCGATGGTGCTGATGCTGGTGGTATAATGGTGATTAATTCTGTCCAATAAAGTGAGGGTATCTTCATTGGTTTGAACAGTGAGTCCACCTCTAGAATTACCGGCTTGCTCGTATGTCATGCCAATAGAGCCATTGTAAACCGGATAGGTATCGCCGTAAGAAGGATAAAACAGGTCGAAGATTTCTTTTGTAAAATATAGCCAGCCATTTTGATCAAAATACTTTGCGTGATTTTTGCCGATGGCTTGTTGAAAATTCCGTTGGAATGGCGTGATGACTTCATGGAATGGTTCTGCTGCCGGCGCAAAATAATAGGGCGCATTGATGGATTGTTCATGAAAATCGCAATGAATAGAAGGCATCCAGGTGTTGTACACTTTTATTCTTTGTTGAGATTCAACTTGCGTTTGCCAAGCCCAATCTCTATTGAGGTCATAGAAATAATGATTATACCTGCCGGTTGGCCAAGGCTCATCGTGTTCTCTAGCTAGTAAACTGGCTTGGGCTTTTTTTCCCAACATCTGATTAAACCAATGTACATAGCGATCTCTTCCATCAGGATTCAAACAGGGATCAATGATAACGATGGTGTGTTTAAGATAATTTTCTATATCTGCGCTTTTTGAAGATATGAGCTCGTAAAGAACTTTCATAGACGCCTCAGTTGAGCTGGTTTCATTTCCATGTACATTATAGCTGAGCCAAATAACCGTAGGAAGCGATGGATTGGATGGTTTATCCTGCAGCACGCCTGTTAAACGCAAATTATTTTTTCTAATTTCTTCGAGGTTTTGAATGTTTTCGGGAGCAGAAACGAAGGCGAGCGTTAAGGGTTTTCCTTCATTGGTTTTTCCGTAAGATTGAAGAACCATTTTTTGGGGAGCCGCTTTAGCCATGGCTTGGTAATAATTCATTACCTGAAAATGTTCCGTGTAATAAGATCCCAAAGGATATCCAAAAAAATCTGAAGGTGATATGAGGGATTGACTAGTGACAGTAAACCCAGAAATCATTAGCAAAAAAGCAATTAGAATGCGCATAATTTTAAATTTAGAGTGTGAATTTATAAAATCTAAGTTGGAATAAGCTAAAATTTATACAATCGGCATTGTCTTTGTTTAAGGGAAGTAACATTCCAAGATCCCATTCCCTTTTAAAACAGATTTTAACCTTAATTTGAATTGGTCTAACGCCTTTGAATGGTTAATTTTACAAATAACTGAACACACTGAAAAGATTCCTCAACATATTGACCCGTTCTATCTTGGTATTGCTGCTGTTGTTGCTTTGCCTTTATGGTTTGCTGCACCTTTCCTCCGTTCAAACTTGGATCGTAAAAAAAGCAGCCAACACCCTTTCTAAAAAACTCCACACCAGCGTTAGCATCGACAAAGTTGATTTTGCCTTTTTCTATCAATTGAAATTTGAGCATTTGTTGATTGAAGATCAAAACAAAGATACTTTACTCTATGCAGGTGCTGCCAAAGTAAACGTGAACGATTGGTTTTTTACCAAGAAAAAAATTACCATACAATACATCGGCCTTAACGATGCTGTTGTACATTTCAAGCGCAAAAACAAAGAATGGAATTACCAGTTTTTAATCGATTATCTATCACCCGATACAAAAGACACCAGCTCATCCAATATTGCATTCGACATCAAAAAAGCTCAATTCAACAACATACAATTCAGTTCAATTGATTTATGGAAAGGTGAAAACATGTTTGGTTCTGTAAAAAATATGGATGTGCTGATCAACAAAACAGATTTCAAAAATGGCTTCATCGATATCAAAAAAATCAGTCTCACCCAACCGGGCTTTTCACTTGTAAATTACGATGGCAACAGAACCGCAGCAGAGGAACGGTTGGCCAATTTGGATACCGCAACAAACACCAACAACGAGGCATTTGAAATGCGCATTGGGTTGGTTCAACTCAAGAACGGTTTATTCAACAATGATTTAATAGATGAAAGACCCATTTACAATGATCATTTTGATGAAAACCACATTACGTTTTCCAATATCAATGGTAGCATAAAAAATTGCATTGTAAAAAACGATGGCTTGCTTGCAAATGTTGATATACAAGCCATAGAAAGAAATGGGTTGCAAGTGAAGCAATTGAAAGCAGATATGATTTTCAATGATTCGGTGATGGCATTCAAGAATCTTGATATCCTCACCAACAAGAGTCACCTTACGCATTATTATGCGATGCATTACCATGATTTTAAGGATGACATGAATGACTTCATCAACAAAGTAGAAATTGAAGGCGACTTACAAAACAGCAACATCAGCTCCGATGACATTGCCATATTTGCACCAGAGTTGAAAGACTGGCATCGCAAATTTCTCGTGAATGGAAAAATGCGTGGAACAATTGATCATTTCAAAGCCACACAACTGGATATACAATCTGGCAACAGTCAACTCAAGGGAAGCTTAGATATAAAAGGCATTCCCGATTTGGACAACATGTTTATTGTTTTGAATTCTACCGAAACAAAAACAACATATCAGGAACTGGCATCCATCATACCAGTATTAAAAAGTATACAGCAACCTGCTTTGCATAAGTTGGGTAACATTTCTTTTGTGGGCAATTTTACTGGGTTTCTAAACAATTTTGTTACCCTTGGACATTTGCAAACCGACTTGGGCAATGTGTTTACCGATGTAAATTTCAATATACCGGAAAAGGGTATTCCTTCATACAGTGGAAGCATTTCTACTTCACATTTTCAATTGGGAAAATTCATCAACAACAATCAATTTGAAGACATTTCTGTGGATGGAAAAATATCGGGAAAGGGTTTTAATTTGAGAGATTTGAACACAGCGTTCACCGGATATATTCCACAGCTTACATACAATGGTTACAATTATCAGCGAATAAAAGTAAATGGCAGTTTTATCAAGGAACAATTTGATGGAAAGTTGAGCATTGTAGATTCCAATTTGATGGTTTCGAATCTAGAGGGACAATTTAATTTAAACAATGATGAGATTGCTTTTGATTTGAATGCATCTGTAGAAAAAGCGAATTTCAAAGCGCTTAATTTTACGAAGCAAGACTTATCATTAGCGGGTAAATTCAATTTGAATTTCACGGGCAACAACATTGATAATTTTTTGGGTGATGCAACAATTCGAGATGCGAAGTTAATTCACAATGGAAAGCGTTTGTCATTTGATCATCTAACCATCAACTCAAGAAAAACAGGCCTCATAAAAAAAATCACATTGCAATCAAATGATTTAGACGCTGCTATTGAAGGCGATTTTGAAATCATGGAGCTGCCAAATGCATTTACGTTATTTTTAAGCAATTACTATCCGGCATATATTAAAAAAAGCAGCACCCCTATTCGCAATCAGAATTTTAGTTTCAATGTTGCTTCCAAAAACATTGCTGATTATTTAAACATATTTGATGACAAAATCAGTGGTGGCGACAATGCCTCCATCAGCGGAAAATTAAATATGCAATCAGAGGAGTTGATGATTGATGCAACCATTCCGATGATTGGTTATAATGGCAATCAGTTCAAGGATATTGATTTTAAAAGCATCGGATCAAAAGATACGTTGTCTACCACAGCAAGCCTGGGAGAACTCATTTTGATGGATAGCATTCATTTACCCGACACAAAAATTTCATTGCAATCCAATAACGATTTATCAACAGTACAAATTACAACAAGCAATACCTCGGCACTCAACAATGCCAATTTGAATGCAACGGTTCAAACATTAAACGACGGTTTAAAAATCCATTTCAATCCATCTTCATTTATTTTGAATGATAAAAAATGGGACATACAAAAAGATGGTGATTTATTGTTTAAAAAACACTTTGTAGGCATTACAGACATGGTGCTATCGAACCAGCATCAACGCATTGCAGTACAATCAGAGTTAGATGAAATAACCAATCAAACCAATATTATTGCGCAACTCGATTCCATTCAGCTTTCTGATTTTTTGATTTATGCATTTGCCGATCCGGAAATAAAAGGAACACTAACGGGAAAGGCTACCTTCTATGATGCATTTGGCAAGATGAAGGCCGAATTTAATGGCAATGCAGACAGTTTATACATTCAGCAAAAACTTATCGGCAATGTTAGTATGGATGGTAAAGCCAACCTTGCAACAGGGCTCATCGATTTTCATGCAATCAGTACAGATACCACCAACATTTTTGCGTTAACGGGTCAATACAATTTAATAGACTCCAGCGATAAACAATTGCAGTTAAACATGCTTGGAGAAAAAGTACATCTTTCTATTTTGTCGCCTTATTTGAGTGATGTTTTTGATGATATCGATGGCATTGCGCTTACCAATTTAAATATTACAGGCGGAAAAGACCATCAATATTTAACCGGAAATGTGATGGTTCAAAATGGCTATTTAAAGGTATTGTATACGCAATGCAAATACTATTTACAAAATCAAACCATCCGATTTGGAAAAGACGAAATCGATTTTCCATACATCCGCATAAAAGACTCATTGGGCAATTCGGCGGTTTTAAATGGAAAAATTAAACACCATTTTTTTGATGATTTCTTGTTTGATAATATTAGAATGGAGTCATCCAAATTGGCATTGTTGAACACCAAGAAAACAGACAATGCTCAGTTCTATGGCAATGTAGTAGGCAGTGCCAAAATGAATTTGAATGGTCCGCTAAGCAATTTGAAATTAGATATAGATGGCGAGCCATTAAAAACAGATACCAGTCATATATATTTAAACACATCTGCAGGAAAGGAAAGCAGTAAAATTGACTATATTGATTTTGTACAATTTGGTAATGAGTTAGAAGCCACAGAAACGATCAACAAAAGCAATATTGTCGTTAGCTTAAATATCAAGGCCAATCCATCTTGCAAGGTTGATGTTATTTTGGATGAGGAAACTGGTGATATCATCAAAGGTCAGGGCGATGGCAATATTTTGGTTCGTATTGGCAATATAGAACCTTTGTCTATTCGAGGAAAATACAACATCACCAAAGGAGAATACAATTTTAATTTTCAAACATTCTTTCAAAAGCCATTTGTGTTGGACCATGGCTCCATCACCTGGAATGGAGATCCATATCAGGCAATGATAGACATCGTGGCTACATATTTAGCCAAAAATGTAGACATCAGCAATCTCTCTCCCAACGGAGGTTTCAGACAGAAAGAGGATGTTAAAATCATTTCACATTTAACCGGAATATTACAAAATCCAGAGGTGAAATTTGATTTTGAATTGCCAGAAAAAAGCGATGCCAAAAGGGATGATATTATTGTAAAAAGATTGGCAGATTTCAAAAACGACGACAATGAAATGAACAAGCAAGTGGCCAGCTTGTTGCTCTTCAATACCTTTATCATTGGCAATCAGAATTTCTTAAGTCAGGGAAATGCCAGTACATTTATTTCGAATACGATTGGTGGGGTTGTGAGCAATTTGCTTTCCAATTTTTTCAACAAAGAGTTAGAGAAGGCAACGAAAGGTATCGTGTCAACCTATATTGACATCAATCCAACATTGGATATTCAAAAAAGCGCATCACAGTTACAAGCCAATATCAGGGCGGGTTTGAAGATTTTGCTCAACAACAGGTTGGTGGTATTGGTGGGTGGCAATTTAGATTATAACAATCCTACTTATACGCAGCAATTGGAGAAAAAAGGTTTGCTTACGCCAGATATTACGATTGAGTGGCTCATCAATAAAGACGGAACACTTCGCGTGGTGGGCTTCAACCGAAGCAGTGTAGATTTATCATTAAACCAACGAAACCGTTCGGGTTTGCAGTTGTCATACCGCAAAGACATGAACAAGCTGTCTGACATTTTTAAAAGTAAGAAGCGCATTTCGGAGGAAGAAAAGCGCACGGTCAACTAGTCATCCTCCCCCAATTATTTGCCTTTTAAGATTTGATGGCCTAACTTATCTCTTTTGGTAAACAGATATTGTTGGTTGTGGGGATTGGGTTCTATTTCAATTGGAACAGTTTCTACCACTTCTAAATGATAACCATTCATACCTGCCCTTTTTCTGGGATTATTGGTAATGAGTTTCATTTTGCTGATGTTGAGATGACGTAAAATTTGTGCACCAATACCGTAGTCTCTTTCATCCATTCCGAAGCCCAATTGTACATTGGCTTCAACAGTATCTAAGCCTTCTTCTTGCAATTTATAGGCTTTCAATTTGTTTAGCAAGCCTATTCCTCTGCCTTCTTGATTCATGTAGAGCACGAGTCCTTTACCTTCTTTATCGATCATTTGCATGGCATGGTGTAGTTGTTCGCCGCAATCGCAACGAAGTGAACCAAGGATATCGCCAGTTACGCAGCTGCTGTGTACCCTTACGAGTACCGGTTCGCCCAATTCCCAATTGCCTTTTTTTAGGGCAAGGTGGGTAGTGCCGGTATTTATTTGGGTAAATGCGATGAGTTCGAAGTTGCCATACCGTGTGGGCATAGAAACAGCAACTTCTTGCTTGATGAGGGTTTCGGATTGCAAGCGGAATTCGATAAGATCTTTGATAGAGATAATTTTGAGATCGAATTTTTTGGCAATGTCGAGAAGTTGAGGCAAGCGAGCCATTGAGCCATCTTCGTTCATAATTTCCACCAAAGCGCCAGCGGGTTCGAATCCAGCGAGCACAGCTAAATCGATGGTGGCTTCGGTATGACCGGCTCTTCTAAGTACACCGCCTTTTTTTGCTCTTAGCGGGAAGATATGTCCGGGCCGACCGAGGTCTTCTGCTTTTGTATTGGGATCAATTAAGGCTTGAATGGTTTTGGATCTGTCATGTGCCGAGATGCCGGTTGTGCATCCCTGACCGATGAGGTCGATGCTTACCATAAAAGCAGTTTCGTGAAGGGAAGTATTGTCCACTACCATTGGTTGCAAATCGAGCTCTACACATCTTTCTTCTGTAATGGAAGCACAAATGAGTCCTCTGCCATGGGTGCTCATAAAATTGATAACTTCTGGGGTAACATTTCTAGCGGCGGTTACGAAATCGCCTTCATTTTCGCGATCTTCATCATCTACAACAATAACCATTTTACCATTTTGAATATCGATAATGGCGTCCTCAATACGATCTAACATAACAAAAAAATTTGAGCACAAAGGTAAATAATAGGAAGCATTGATAACGGATAAATTTATGAAGGGAAAGAGGGCGGAAATAATAAACGAAATAAAAAAAAACATAAATTCAAAACTGCTCGTATTTCGCAAATCAGAAAAGCATGAAATTAAAAAGCAGCCAATTTGCTTTTGCTGGAGGCTGCTATTTTTTAGTTGTGACCGCGTTAGGAGAAATCCCCTATCGCTCAATATGTTGATACTACTAACTTTCAATAAATAGCTACTCTCCTGGTGAAAATTATCGGAAAAACCTTCACTTTATCTACGGAATGGC
>CAIQHJ010000222.1 GCA_903871575.1 uncultured Bacteroidota bacterium | reverse complement strand
TTTTATTTTTACTCATTTTTAAATGTATTAAATATGGGTTCAACAACCGATTTTTTTGAAGCGATCTTTCAGTGATAACATCAACTACAATTAAACGCTAGTAAACATTTGGCAACTCCATTGGTTTCGATTATTATTCCGGTTTACAATTGTGCATCAATTTTGTCGATCACCATTGAATCGGCTATTGCACAAACTTATCCCAATATAGAAATCATCATTGTTGATGACGGATCAAAAGACGACAGCTATGCTATTGCAAAAAAATATGAAAATGATTCGATACATGTCATTCAACAACAAAATGCCGGAGCTGCTATTGCACGCAATAAAGGATTGGCGTTTGCAACAGGAGATTTTATACAGTTTTTAGACGCCGGGGATGTGTTGAGTAATGATAAGATTGAGAAGCAGGTAATGGCTTTGGAAAAAAATCCTGGTAAATTAGCTGTATGCAATTATATACAAGTAACTGATTTTGCAAAAATAGAAGCAGCTTCTCCTGCTGACCAATCTTCGTTTATTTTCTCTTCCGATAAACCGGTTGATTTTTTAGTTAATCTATTGGGCGGTACTGGCAATTCCAATTTCATACAAACCAATTGTTGGCTGATACCCAAAATGCTTATAGAAAAGGGTGGTGCTTGGCGTGCGTTTCGTTGCCCAGATGATGACGGAGAATTTTTTGCAAGAATGATTTTGGCTAGTAATGGCATAGTTCATGTTGAACAAGTTTACAACTACTACCTGATGTCACCAGAGGCCAATCAGTTGAGCACCAACATGAAGTCAAAATATGTGATGAATAAATTGCTCGCCATTCAGCTGAAGCATCAGTATTTACTTGATTCTGGTGGTCATCCTCAAATAAAGAATGCCATCGCACTGCAATATTTTTATTTTGCCATTTTTCATTTCCCTCAATCCAAAAAATTTGCAAGCATTGCTTACAAAAGGTATAAATTATTTAAAACCGATATTCCGCTTCCTAAGTTGGGTGGAGGCTTCGTCATGCTGTTGGCAAAGATATTTGGATGGAAAACTGCTAGACAGATAAGGTATTCTTTAAGAGAAAAATAAGTTGAAGCATTTTCTATTTATATCAACCCATAACTTAGCCACCAATCCGAGATTGGTTAAAGAAATAAAGTTGGCCAAAAAAATGGGTTGTGCGGTGAGCCTCATTTGTTTTGAATTTAACAACTGGAGTAAATCAACAAATGATAAGTTGTTACAGGAAGTTGATTTCAAAAAATTAATAATCATCCCTGCCGGCAGAACTCCTTTTTTTTCATGGATAAAATCGGTATTGGTTGAAAAATTGTTCAGGTTTATAAAACGGGTTGCGCCATTGACGCTACCGCAATTATCTTTTGCCGTATCGAGAAGAAGTTTTTTGCTGTTGGAAGCGATTAAAAAAATTGATTCAGCTGATTTTGTTATTGGGCACAATCCAGGGGCCATCTATGCGACTTATAAAGCTGCTCAACTATTCAATTGCAAATCGGGTTTCGACGTAGAAGATTATCATCCTGGCGAAGGCAATAATCAACAATTGCAACAACTAACATTGTTATTGATGCAGAAATTATTGCCAAAATTCAATGTTGTTTCTTTTGCTTCTGAATCCATTTTTATTGAATGTAAAAAATCGATAAGTAATTTTAAAGACCAATCAACAGCAGTTGTCATCAATTCATTTCCTCAACATGAATTCATTGAGCCTCCAAAAAAACATGGCGAAAAATTGCAGTTGGTTTGGTTTTCCCAACAGATTGATAAAGGACGAGGGCTAGAAAATATCATTCCAATCATCAGCAAACATGCCGACAAAATAAGTTTGACATTGTTTGGGAATTTTAATCCAACATTTAAAAAAGAATGCATAGATACATGTCCATGTATTCAATTAGGCGGAATATTGCCTCAAACAACATTGCATCACACCTTATCAACTTTTGATGTAGGACTGGCAATAGAGCCAGGGAAGGATTTGAATAACGAACTCGCGCTTTCAAATAAATTGCTAGCTTATATACAAGCCGGTTTGTTTGTTTTGGCTACCAACACTATTGAACAAGATCGTTTTTTACAATCATCTATGTCAACAGGTGTATGTGTAGATAAAAACTTTTCTAATTTTGAGGATAAACTAATGCAATTGTATGCAGATCGAAACAACATAAGAAGTCTACATGACGAAAGGTACAACCATGCTAAAATTTATTCCTGGGAAAATACAACCAACACACTAACTTCAATTTGGGCCATTTAATTTAGAATGAACTTGAAAAAAATACTCATCATATATCCGCATTTTCCACCTTCCAATTTGGCTGGTGTACACAGACCAAGACTATTTGCACAACACCTGAAATCATTTGGTTGGGAGCCTGTGATGCTTACAGTGCATGAGGATTTTTACGAAGAAAATTTAGATTGGAACTTACATCAATTATTACCCAAAGATTTACGAATTGAAAAAGTGAATGCATTTAAAATAACAAAACCAAGAATAATAGGAGACATAGGCTTGCGTGGTTTTTTTCAATTAAGAAAGCGGGCACTTGAATTATTAAAAGCAGAAAAATTCGATTTTGTGTACATTCCCATTCCTTCTTTTTATGTTGCATTAATTGGTCCGTATTTGAAAAGGAAAACAGGTGTGCAATATGGCATCGATTATATTGATCCATGGGTACATCAATTTCCTGGGTCTGACAAATTATTTTCAAGGCATTGGTTCAGTACACAGTTGGCTAAATGGTTGGAGCCAAAAGCAGTAAAGCAAGCAGATTTGATTACGGGAGTTGCTGAAGGTTATTATCAGGGGGTGATTGAAAGAAATCCGCTTTTGAAGAATACATGTGTTTTTGGTGCGATGCCTTATGGCGGAGAAAAAGCCGATCATGAAAAGTTAGCAGACTTACACATTAAACCGTATCTCTTCAATAAAAATAACAAACTGCAAATTGTTTATGCCGGTGCCATGTTGCCCAAAGCATATGCTCCATTGGAAGCTATTTTTCAATCCATTCAATATAATTTGAAGACATTTGAAAATGTAGAATTTCATTTTATTGGTACAGGGAAATTGGCAAACGATGCGGAGAGTTACAATATCAAACCTTTAGCAGAAAAATATGGTTTGTGGAAAACCATCGTCTATGAATATCCGAAGCGCATTCCATATTTGGATGTATTGATTCATTTGGAAGCTGCCGATGGTATATTTATTTTGGGTAGTACGGAGCCACATTATACGCCATCAAAATCATATCAAGGTGTGTTAAGCCAGAAACCGATTGTTGCTATTTTACATGCCAAAAGTTCGGCAGTTGAAGTTATCAACGCATCAAAAGCAGGTTTGGTTTTGGATTTTGAGGGAGAATCAGATGTGCAAAAAATAAAAAATAATTTTCCTTCTTTCTTTGAAAGTTTTATTCAGTTTGAAAACTTCTTTAATCCCATATTGGTAGATCAATCGGTTTTTGAAATGTACAGTGCAAAAGCAGTTACGGCTACTTTAGCTACATTATTAAATACCATTTCTCATGCTTCAAAATAATATTCATGCACATTAAATTACTTGACATATATAGACAATTGCCTTGGTTTAAGGGTAAATTGAGATTGGGGAAATTATTGTTTCGCGAAGCATTAAAAAAACAAGAATGGGTTGGATTTACTGCCCATTATGGTTTGAAATATGACATCCCCAATACAAAAGAAAACATTGGGATTGAACTTTTAATAAATGGGATTTATGAAAAGGAGGTGGTTGATTTTTTAAACAAGCACATAAAAAATGGAGCAATTTA
>CAIQHJ010000221.1 GCA_903871575.1 uncultured Bacteroidota bacterium | reverse complement strand
TGGATGGGCTGGATAGGCTGGATAAAGCTAGATATGCTGGATAAGCTGGATGCTGGATAAAGCTGGATAAGCTGGATGCTGGATAAAGCTGGATAAGCTGGATAAGCTGGATGCTGGATAAAGCTGGATAAGCTGGATACTGGATAACACTAAACACCAAACACCAAACGCCAAACAATTTAAAAGCCTGCTCCTTCATTGGGGTGGGCTTTTTTTTGATAGGCTGATGGGCTGGATGCTGGATAAAGCTGGATAAGCTGGATGCTGGATAGGCTGGATGCTGGATAAGCTGGATACTGGATAACACCAAACACCAAACACCAAACACCAAACGTTTATTTTTCCTTCTTTGGGGGAAGGGTCGGGGATGGGGGCTTTAATCTACACCACATTCCGTTGTTTTTCCAAACCACTTGTAGCGGTTTGTAGCGATGACATTATACAAAAAATTTCGGATGAAAGGTGGAATCAAAATAAACACATAAAGCATTTTCACAGGACCTTTTAATTTTCGAATAATTCTTAAAATGGCTGTAGAGCGGAGGTATATCTTTTCGTTTTCAAATAAAATAACTGTGCTCATCGCTTTTTCTGATATTCCATACGCGTCAATCGTTTGTTTGCCCAAATCACTTTGCAAGGAGGTAAATTGATAATGCCGGGCGCCCCCATTTTTAATGATAAAACGCATCGCGTAATTACAAAGATTACACACACCATCGTACAATATGATTCCTTTTTTTTCCATTCTTTATCAAATGTAGCCCATAAAAAATGACGAACTAATGTTCGCCATTTTAATTATTTCATCCCATTTACGATTATACCAACATCGTAACCGGGTTCTCAATAAACTTCTTCAATGTTTGTAAAAAGCTTGCACCTACCGCGCCATCCACACTTCTATGATCGCAGCTCAACGTTACTTTCATAACATTGGAAACCGCAAAACCATCTCCTTTTTTTACAACTACTTCTTTTATTTTTCCAACCGCTAAAATGCAGCTGTCTGGTGGATTGATGATAGCAGTGAAGTCTTCAATGTCCATCATACCCAAATTGGAAATGGTGAATGTGTTACCTGTAAATTCTGCCGGTTGTATTTTTTTGTCTTTTGCTTTGGCATACAATCCCTTTGCTTCTGTTGCAATTTGAGACAATGATTTTTGATCTGCAAATTTGATAACCGGAACAATCAAACCGTCGGGCATGGCCAATGCAGAACCAATATGAATGTGATGGTTTTGACGAATGTAATCACCCATCCAGCTGCTGTTTACATCGGGGTGCATGCGCAATGCAGCTGCACATGCTTTTATAATCATATCGTTAAATGAAACTTTCACTGGACTCACTTCGTTGATCGCTGCACGAGCAACCATGGCATTATCCATATTCATTTCCATGTTCAAATAGAAATGTGGCGCTCCAAACATGCTTTCACTCAATCTGCGTGCAATGGTTTTTCTCATTGAAGTCAATGGAATATCTGTATGACCTTCTGTGCCTCCGGTATACATGGCCACTGCAGCTGTAGCAGCTTTTTCTACAACAGGCGTATATTGATCAACGTCTTTTTTAATCACTCTGCCGCCGTCGCCACTTCCTGCCAATTTGCTAATATCTATTCCTTTATCTGCAGCTATTTTTTTAGCCAATGGAGATGCTTTAACGCGCTCATCCGACGATTCAATTTCAACAACTGGAGCAACCGATGCCGTAGTTGTAGTTTCAACAGGTGATGAAGCAACAACTGGATTTTCTGTAGATGCTGCTGGAGCAGAAGGAGCAGCTACCAATAAAGTATCAAATGATTCGCCTGCTTTTCCAACTACAGCCAATATACCATCAACAATAACAGCGTTGCCGGCTTCTACACCAATATATAACAACACACCATCGTTGTAACTCTCCAATTCCATGGTGGCTTTGTCTGTTTCTACTTCTGCCAACACATCTCCCGGCTTGATTTTATCTCCCACTTTTTTGTTCCAAGAAACAATTTTCCCTTCTGTCATTGTATCGCTCAATCTGGGCATTCTGATTACCTCTGCCATAAAAATTATTTTTTCTTTTTTTGAAGCCCGAAATTAATGCAAAAACAGTGAAATTTCACCAGCATTTCGGTTTTGTATTGTATTATTTTCAATAAAAATCATAGAATGTTTAATATTCTAAGTCCAATTTCAATTTTTCTTTCAGTTCTACTATCATTGGATATTCTTCTGCCAACATTTTAAAATACGTTTTTGTGTTGATTGGCTTGGGTTCCAGCTCATTTTGCGGAACTTCTTTTTCTACCAACAGCACATTGTATGTTAGCATTTTATTATTAAAATATTGCTGCATGAATACAATCAACTCAGATCTTTCGGCTTCTATAAACTTTTGTTGAATATTCGTTTCAGTGGTGATGTCAAAGCCATGCTCTCCTGTAATAGATAAACTTGCAAATTTAAAATTGGTTGCAGCAGAGTGGTTTTTATTGTCGTTCAATTTTTGAATAAATGCATCCCAGGCTGTTTCCAGCGCTGCTTGGGTGAGTGGAACATGTGCGACCGAATGGCTATTTTGGGCACTAACCAAATTTCGTATTTTGTTCAAGGAGCCCAATTTTGTGATGGGCATTTCTGTTTCAACAACTGCAGTTGCCATCTTGGTTTCTGCAGATTTTTTCCATTCTTTCTGGGGTTCTTCTACCATCATCACTGCCGCAGGAGCTGGTGGAATGACAGCAGCTTTTTTTATAGATTTTCTTTCTTTTGCTGCAATCGAAAAACTTGGCAATGCTTTAAACGCAATGGTTTTTGTAGACTCAGTTATCTTTTTTTTTTCGATGCCACTATCACCAACCGTAAGTTGTATGGCTTGTTTCAAAAAGCTGAGTTTAATCAGCAGCAATTCGATATGTAACTTTTTATTTTTTGCCTGTTTGTAACTGATGGCAGCATCACTGAGTAAATTCAATACAGCAATTAGCCAGCCGGTATCTACTGCTTTTGCTGTTTCGACATACTTCGACTTAAAATCTTCGGCTACTTCCAATAAAACAGCGGTGCGTTCATCTTTTGAAACGATTACATTTCGAATGCATTCTGCAAATCCTTCTAAAACCATATCGCCCTCAAATCCTTTTTGATTGATTGCATCAAACAACAACAACGCATCTGTTACCTGTTGCTGCTGCATTTGTGTTATCCATTTGAAATAATAATCTTCATCTAATATATTGAGGTGCTCCAGTGTATTGTTGTATGTTAATTTTCCGCCAGTGAAACTTACAATTTTGTCGAGGATACTCAATGCATCTCTTAAGCAACCTTCACTTTTTTGTGCAATCACATGCAGTGCAGCTTTTTCTGCTTCAACGTGTTCTTTGGTGGCAATTTCTTGTAGGTGATCGACCGTATCTTTTGTTGTGATTCTTTTGAAATCAAATATCTGACAACGGCTTAAAATGGTAGGAAGAATTTTATGTTTTTCTGTAGTTGCCAAAATGAAAATGGCGTGCGCCGGCGGTTCTTCCAACGTTTTCAAAAACGCATTAAACGCACTAGGGGAAAGCATGTGAACCTCATCTACAATATAAACTTTGTATTTGCCAGCTTGAGGCAAAAAGCGCACTTGATCCATCAGCTCCCTCATATCATCTACCGTATTGTTACTGGCCGCATCCAATTCGTGTACATTTAATGAATTTCCATTGTCGAAAGATTGGCAGCTGTTGCAAGTATTGCAAGCTTCTCCATCTGCAGTTCTCGATTCGCAGTTGATTGTTTTGGCTAATATCCGGGCACAAGTGGTTTTGCCCACACCTCTCGGACCACAAAACAAAAATGCATGTGCCAGCTGGTTGTTGTTGATCGCATTTTTTAATGTGGTGGTAATGTGCGATTGACCAATAACGGTACTGAAATTCTGCGGCCTGTATTTTCTTGCTGATACGATAAATTTCTCCATGTGCTGTATTAACCGAAGGGTATTGTGTTTGTTTTATTCTGATTTCAAATGTAATCCATAAATGTTACACTCTTATAAAATAGGATGTCTTTTAAATGGTTTTGTGCGATCGAAAAGATAGCGATAAGTAGCCAATTCCCGGGTATTAAAAACATCGCCAAGGTTTTGCGCAATATTCAACATTTTAGGATTAAAATCACCAATCCATTGCATTTCGTAATGGTTATAGTGAATGTTCGTTTTTTGTAACAATTGAGCTGATGATGCGATGATAAAAGCATCGATGCCTTTTCCTTGAAACTCGGGAACAATGCCAAAAACCAATCCTGTAAATTTAGGGTTGGGTTTGAATTGTTTTAACCACAGAAAATATAATTTTTGCAACAAGCCAAATCGGCCATTCAAATGCTTAAACCATTGATTTAAATCGGGGAGGTTAACAAAAATGGCAATGGGATTTTCCTTGTAATAAGCAAACCAAACCAATCGTTCATCCATCACCGGTTTCATTTTTTTAAACAGCAATAGCACTTGTTCTTTAGGCATTTGTTTCAACCCGCCATGACCTGCCCAAGCTTTGTTGTATACTTCTGCAAAGTCACCGGCATATTTTTCTAGTTGATTTTTTTTGATGTGGGAGGATGTAAAATGTGGGTCTTCTATAATTTGATGGTATCTGTCCCAAATCTTTTGCTGTAGCGGGTTTTTGATGTTCATCCCGATACAAATTTGTTTAAAAAATACCTGAAATCCGTAATTTTCCAATAGTGTTTTGTAATAAGGTGGATTATAATTCATACCATACAGCGGTTCATGAAAACCAGTTGTAACAACGCCCCACCATTTGTCGCGCTCCCCAAAGTTGATGGGTCCATCCATCGCTTCCATGCCTTCTTTGATTAGCCAATGTTTTGCATTGTCTAACAACAAATCTGCAGCCGTTTGATCGTTGATGCATTCAAAAAACCCCATGCCACCTACCGGAAAATCATCTCCCTTGGTCTTGTATTTTTTATTTACAAAAGCAGCAATCCGACCAATCAATTCGCCTGCTTCGTTTTTTAAAATCCATCGAATGCATTTCCCAAAACGAAATGCCTTGTTTTTCTTTTCATCAAACACCTCCAATATATCTTTATCCAATGGTCGAATAAAATTTTTATCTCGAGCATACAGCACCAAGGGTACTTCTATGAACAACCGATTACCATGAGCATCTTCAACAGGAATGATTTGCATGCAATAAATTTAAAGGATATTCAAAAGGTAAAAAAATTACAACATTTCTTTTCGTAATTCTTCGCTGGTTTTGCTGCTGCCATCGTGACTCCAACCTGGCGGCATAAACAAGTATTTCAGTTTTGTTTGTATGGGTAATTTTCTACGGATATCTTTTCCAATGGCAAACCATTCGTGCATGATGAGTTGGATTGGATTGTTGGTGGGTGCAATGGGTTTGGTTAAACCATAACGAATCGGTTCGGCCTCCAGCTCTTCTTGAAAGGTGCCAAATATTTTATCCCAAATAATCAAGCACATGCCCATGTTTTTATCCAAGTAGCAAACATTGCTGGCATGGTGAACCCGATGGTGCGAAGGACTAACAAAAACAGCTTCAAACCAACGCGGCATTTTTTTTACATATTGGGTATGTACCAAAATGCCATAGGTTTGGGTGAGTGAATACATAAATATGATATCCAACGGATGAAATCCCATCAACGCAATGGGTATAAAATAAATAAACCGATAAATCGGTTGAAAAACCGACGATCTAAAACCGGTGGTAAGGTTGTATTCTTCTGATGAATGATGCGTTACATGAACAGCCCAAAATATTCTGCAATAATGATCTACTCGATGCTCAAAATAAAATGCCAGATCTTCTAAAAGAAACAATAAGAACCAATATAAATAAGCGTTTTCAATTTTAATGAAATGGTGGTTGTAACACCACAACAAAACTGCTACATAAAACAGGCCGCGCATCAATACGTCGATGCTGCCATTGAGTAGGGTAAACAGCACATTTTCTAGCGTACTTTTTATGCTGTAAAACTTTCGGTGTTGCCAATTGCTCAGCAGTATTTCGGCACCAATTAAAATGCTGTAAAATGGAATGGAAAATAAAATAAAAATGGCTTCCCTAGTCGATTGCATGTTGTTAATATTGGATAAGAGAAACGGTTATGAAACATACCGGAAGTTTATACCGACATGATTTCTTTTTCTTTTGCAACCAGGTGTTTTTCTACCAATGCGATGAACTTATCAGTGGCTTCCTGCACATTGCCTTCGGCATCTTTGCATTCATCTTCACTTACGCCATCTTTTTGCAATTTCTTTATTTGTTCGATGGCATCTCTTCTGATGTTTCTTACAGA
>CAIQHJ010000220.1 GCA_903871575.1 uncultured Bacteroidota bacterium | reverse complement strand
TTGAGTCTAAGCTGGGGTGTTAGAGCTTTCTATTATGGAGAAGAAGAAAGTTTAGATGAGATTATTTTTGATCAAATCAAAATACTAAAAAACAGAGGATATCTTCATTCTGGAGATGTGGTAATCAACACAGGTAGTACGCCTGTTGAGTTACACCTACCTACCAACATCATTAAAATTACCAAAGTAGACTAATCTTAATATTGTTGAAACGATGCATGATTCATACAGAATGGTGCATCGTTTTTTTATGCGTTGTTGTGTACAAATTTTATGAATGCTTTTCTGGCTTCCAACTTCAATCTATTTTGATACATTCTATTCCACCCGATCCAGTATCCAATCCAGCCGCGGTCTTGTTTGCATAAATTATGTATGCTATAGGCGTCGCTGTGTTCGGCAATTTTATTGTCAACAATTCTTAGATAAGACTTCAATTTTAATTGTATTGATTTGTTTCTTTGAGAAACATATATCAACAATACATCTACCGTATAATAGCCGTCGCCCTCATCAACAATATTTGACCATTCAGCAGAAAACGAACGACAACTTTCGATTCTACATTGCCACATCAACAAAACTTGTTCATCATTAACGTATTGGTGTAAGGGATCAAAATAGGCAATATCGTTTGCATATATATAATGCATTTTGGTAAAATCACCCTCGTGCAATGCATTAAAAAAATCGACAATCAATTGATGGTTAAAATCCATTATTTTTATTTAAACTTTATGCTAAAGTAATTCAAATTCATTATGATGATTCGACTAGTTTTTCTTATTCATTTAATTGTTGTATGCATACCATTTACAAAGGCACAAACAACTATTACACCATCTCCAATATCATGTCGCTGGTTAAACGACCACTTCAAACTCAATAAAAACACCGTTATCTTATATGACTCGTCGGTTGTAGATGCAAAAGATTTTTTATCGAATTATGTAAAAACTTATTATCAATTATCGCTCCCTTGCAAAATAATTGTTGCAAATCAGAAAATTAATAACCAAAGGATCATCGTTTTAACCAACAACAATGCTCCGCTGTCCTCTTCACAATACCGCATCTCATGTCACACGGATGCCATCCATATTTCCGGAAGTCCACAAGCTGTTTTTTATGGTGTACAAACCTTGATACAGCTGCTGCCATTACAGCAAAAAGCTTTACTTGTTCCAACTGTTGAGATATTAGATTCTGCTAGATTTTCTTACCGTGGAATGCACTTGGACGTAGCAAGACATTTTTATGATGTCGATTTCATCAAGCGATACATCGACTTCTTGGCATTACACAAACTGAACGTTTTTCATTGGCACTTAACTGATGACCAAGGTTGGCGAATAGAAATCAAGAAATTTCCACGACTAACGGAAATTGGTAGCCGCAGGTCACAAACACTCATTGGGCCTTATGGAACCAATCGATACGATGGTATTCCTTATAGCGGTTTTTATACGCAGGCGCAAATCAAAGACATTGTAGAATATGCATCCAAGCGATTTGTAACCGTTATCCCAGAAATAGAAATGCCTGGTCATTGTATGGCTGCCCTTGCAGCTTATCCATATTTGGGATGTACAAAAGGGCCTTATGATGTGATGCAAACTTGGGGTGTTTCTGCAGATGCTTTTTGCGCAGGCAACGACAGCACTTATAATTTTTTGGAGCAGGTGTTGGATGAGGTCATATCGCTATTCCCTTCAACATACATACATATCGGAGGAGATGAATGTGCTAAGGAAATGTGGCAGAAATGCATTGTATGTCAACAAAAAATGAAAACAGAAAATCTCACCAACGAGCATGCACTTCAAAGCTACTTTGTTGGAAGAATTGAAAAATACATCAATAGCAAAGGAAGAAAAATAATTGGATGGGATGAAATATTAGAAGGCGGCTTAGCAGCAAATGCAACCGTAATGAGTTGGCGAGGAATGGAAGGTGGCATCACCGCTGCACAACAAAAACACGATGTTATAATGACCCCCGGAACACCGTTGTATTTTGATCACACACAAAGTATCAACGAAGATTCCATAACACAAGGTGGTTACAATTCTTTGCAAATGGTTTACGAATACAACCCAATTCCTTCAACACTAGATAGCATGTTTCATAAATACATCATTGGGGCTCAAGCAAACATGTGGACAGAATACATGAGCAATGAAGCAAAAATTACATACATGTTGTTTCCCAGAATAGCGGCATTATCGGAAGCACTTTGGTGTCGAAATGAATATAAAAACTGGACAGATTTTAAAAAGAAAATTCCAAACCTGTTTTCAAAATATGACTTTTGGAAAATCAAATACAGCAAAGCATTTTATGACATTCAAACTTCCGTCATTGCATCGAAAGAAAACACCATTCAATGGCAATTAAAATCAAACAACCCAACAAGTTTTTTGTATTATGAAACGCCTAATCAACAAAACAAAATACCCTACACCACACCCATTGATGTCAATAGCACTGGAACTTATAAGGCTATTTTAAAAGATAAAAACAACAATGATGTGGGCTCTCCCATAACCCAGCAATTTTACATCAACAAAGCCACGGGAAAAAAAATTCAGCTGCTAAAATTACCCAACAACAGCTATGCGCTGGGCGGCGCTTTTACATTGGTAGATGGCATTCAAAACAGCAAAGGCATGTCGAAGTCGGCACAATTTTTAGGCTTTTGGGGTGATGATTTACAAGCCACCATTGATTTGGGGAAACCTGAAAAAATCAATCAAGTG
>CAIQHJ010000219.1 GCA_903871575.1 uncultured Bacteroidota bacterium | reverse complement strand
CTTATTCTAATACTTTATATATAAACAAACCACAGGATTTAAACCAACACTTTATTTATTATAATGGTGGAAATTCGGAGTATACATTGTCTTATGCAAATGCCAACACAATTATGTTTGGTGTTAAATTATCGGATTATAATTGGTATTATGCCTCTGTTACTGATACTACAATCTTTAATAGGTGGGTAACTATAGTTGGGCAATATAAAAAAGGCCAATACCTTAAGCTTTATATTAATGGTCAAGTAGTAAGTACAACAATTATTCCTGATTTACTTTTTTGGTCACCAAACAATAGTCCTAGAATTGGGTCATATGGAGTAGGGGGCTTTTATTTTAAAGGAATTATAGATAACATAATAATTCATAATCGAATTTTAACTCAACAAGAAATACAATCGCTAAATTTATTCAATCCCACCTACCTCTGGTCCAACGGTTCCACTACCCCAAGCATCACCGTTAGTCCACTGGTAACTACCACTTACTACTGCACTGTAAGCGACGGTGTAAATACCTGCAGAGATAGTGTAAAAATAACAGTAGGTGCAACGGCAATCCCATCCGCACCCGCAACCCTCACGGGAGCAACAGATGTATGTGGTAATTTCAGCAGTTTAACTTCGGCTACCAGCAATGCAGTTACTTATACTGCAGCAACAGTTAGCACAGCAACTTCTTATACATGGACGGTTCCTGCGGGTGTTACCATTGTAAGTGGTCAGGGTACAAATAGTATAACTGTAACTTTTGCTTCTACTTTTGTTTCAGGCGCCATCACTGTAAAATCTGTTAACGCCTGTGGTAGCAGTACTTCTGCAAAATCATTAACCGTTTACAAAAGAGTAGCCGCTACACCCGGTACCATTCAAAAACAATTTTCACCTACTTCTATAACCGCAGTTACTAATGTAACTGGTCTGGTTTCAGAAACCTACAGAATCAGAAAAGTAACGTACGCCACTTCTTACAACTGGTCGTTAAACAGAGGTACGAGCGCTACCATTACACACATCAATCCTTTGGGCGCAAATGATACGGCGGTGATTGTAACTTTTGCCAATTGTTTCTTAAGAGATACTTTGTCTGTAAAATCAGTAACGCCTTGTTCGGTAAGTACAGCACGTACAGCAATTCTTATTGCATATACTACTCCTGTATCTGTATTAGGTATTACTACTGTTGGTGGTAATTTCGCTACTTGTATCGGCGTCAACAAAACGTTTACGGCTGTACGCGGAACACCAACCACTACACAAGCACCTATTGCTTCTTTCCGCTGGACAAGACCTGCTAATACTTCAATTGTGTCGGCAACTTCGGATAGTACAAGCATCACCGTTAGTTTCAATACGGGTTATACTGGCGGCAGCATCAGTGCAAAAGGTGTTAGCTCTTGTGGTACGATTGGCACAACGGCATCAACTGCTATTTTGCAATTCTTGCCTCCTGGTGTGTTGAGCATTGCATCAAGCACAGGTGCTTACAACGCTTGTATCGGCAACAGCATTACCTATTCAGCTTTGGTGAGTGCGCCAACTACAAGTCAGGTGGCTGCAAGTGTTTTCCGTTGGACAAAACCCAACAACACCACCATCACGAGTGCCAGCGCCGATAGTTCAACCATTACTTTACAGTTCAACTCGGGATATATCGGAGGTACGTTGTCTGTAAAAGGACAAACTTCTTGCGGTACACAGGGGTCTGCAAAAAATCAGGCGCTTACGCATGCTGGTTGTGCGGTAGGTACGAAGATGAGTGTGCCCGTAACAACAACAGCCAATTCATTTGAGGTGAATTTGTATCCAAATCCAACTGCAGGAGCGTTTAAATTATTCGTTGGTGCAACATCACCTCAAAAAGCCGTTGTAAAAGTAATCGACATCCAAGGCCGCATGATGAAATCATTCCAATGCAATACCAATCAGGTTGTTTCCATCGGCAACGAATTAAAATCGGGTGTTTACATGGTGGAAGTGAGAATGGGAGATGAGGTGAAGGTGGTGAGAGCGGTGAAGTTTTAGTAGACAAGCTTCAATGAGTTAAAAGGTTCAATGAGTTCAAAAGGTTGGAAGAAAATTCTGCTTTTGGCTTATTGAACCTTTTGAGTTTTTTGAACGTTAATAGCTTCACGAAGTTTTTGTTTAATACAAAGTTGATTCTTAATGGAAGACACTTCCAACATTTTGAACTTATTTAACCCATTGAACCTTTTGAACGTTAATAGCTTCACGAAGTTTTTTTTATAAAACAAAGTTGTCAATGAATGGAAAATATTTCCAGCTTCCTACTTGGGGGATTTAGGGGGGTATATCTTTGGGGAGAGGAGTGGTTTTTTGGGGATTTTTTATAACCCACCATTTAAACGGTGAAATGCAAGGTGGTTGAGAAAATCAACAAAAAAATTTGAGGAAAAGGCAAGAAAAAAATGATGGTTTCAACGATGGAATGTTAACCCACCATTTAAACGGTGAAATGCATAGGGGTCGTGAAAAAAACGAAAATTTCCTGTTGTTTTTCACGGGAAGGAAGGGGATGGATGCGTGATAGTTGGGATACTGGATAAAGCTGGATATGCTAGATCAACAACAAACAACAAACGCCAAACAATAAACACTTTCTGCCTGCTCCTTCAATGGAGTAGGCATTTTTTTAAACAGCTGAGAAATAAGCTGGATATAGCTAGATAAGTTATATGAAACTGCACTCCCTTCACCTTTCGGGGGAAGGGTTGGGGATGGGGGCTTCAAAAAATCAACACGCGAATCACTACCCCAACACCTCTTGCAACACTTTCCATGTTTTCATCTGCCCAAAATCTTGGATGTGTAAACTATAATATTGCTGATAGGCCGTTAGCAAATTTCTTCGAATGTCTTTATTCAATCTAAATTCCTCGAGTTCGGATGGATGCATCGCCTTCAACAATTCCATCGTAAGCATGGCAATTTCACCCTGAATAAAATGATGATGTTGCGGTTTCTGATAAACAAAATTCCCTTCCATTAAATCTAAATAAATCTCCGCTTCATCTGCCGATATCACTTCGGTATGCTGTATGTTGAATCCAAAAAACTGAGGTAAATGCAAACTGAAATACAAAGCAAAATTGGCCGCAGCACCAGCAGATGCCGTATCCAAATATTGAAAAGCATCCTCGCAAAAATCAAACAACGCATCATTCGGCTCTGGCTGCTTCAACGTTTTGTGCAACAACTCCAACAAAAATGTTGCAATACTATTCTTAACCACATCACTCAACAAATGTTCATACAAATAACTCCACTCGCACTCTTTTATCCGCTGCAAACTTTTCATCTCATTGTGATACACCTCCATATCCAACAACGCCGACGGCTGCAACATAATCGCTTTACTTCCTTTTTGTTGCTGTTTACGCACACCATTTACCAAATAGGTTTGAATGCCAAACATGCGGGTAAACACCGTCACCACCAAACTGGTTTCGCCATACTTGACCGTTTTTAATACAATGCCCTTGGTTTGATGTGTCATGCTGTTATAAAGATGCAATTTAATTCTTGCGATATTTTATAAATAAACTTTCTTTGCATAATTATTCAATTCATCACCTTACCCATTGTTATATGTGGCAACGTCTCGCAGCTTTTGTACTTAAAAACAGATTGATACTCCTTATCTTTTTATTTGCAACAACAGGCCTCATGGCATTCTTTGCATCAAAAGTGAAATTGAGCTACGAATTTGCCCGCGCCATTCCTACCAACAATCCAAAATATCAAGATTATGTTGCCTTTAAAAAATTATTTGGAGATGATGGCAACCTACTCGTCATTGGTGTTCAAACAAACAAGTTCTTCAACATCACTGAATTTAATCAATATCAATTGTTGAGCAATCAAATTAAAAAAATACCTCTGGTAGAAAATGTTGTTTGTGTGTCCGATGCTGTGATGTTGCAAAAAGACAGCATCGAAGAAAAACTGCAATCCAAAAAAATCTTCCAAGCAAGTTACCAACAACAATCACAACTAAACGATGATGCTGCAAAGTTTCGCAACTTGCCTTTTTATAATAACATGTTGTACAATGCAACTACTGATGCTTATTTGATGGCTGTAAAGATCAATAAAGATTCGCTCAACTCTCCGGCAAGGGTAAAAGTGGTTAACAGCATTTTAGACGCCACCGCTCAGTACGAAAATCAAACAAATATTAAAGTGCATCTCAGTGGACTTCCACTCATCCGAACCATTGTTGCAGAGCGCATTCAAAAAGAAATGAAAATATTTCTGCTCAGCTCTCTTTTACTCAGCGTGTTGATTTTACTGCTGTTCTTTCGCTCCATCAGCACCACACTCATCTCTATGGGCGTGGTCATCATCGGCGTGGTTTGGGCAGTGGCAACCATTTATCTATGTGGATATAAAATCACATTGCTTACGGCTTTAATTCCTTCGTTGGTGGTTGTCATCGGCATACCCAATTGCATCTATTTCATCAACAAATACCATACTTCCTATCTACAAAGCGTAGACGCTAATCTCGATACCAGAAAATCCAATGCATTGATAGACATGGTGAGCAAAATGGGCGTCGTTACATTGTTTTGCAACATCACCGCTGCCATTGGATTCGCTGTTTTCGCGCTCACCAAATCGGCTATATTAAAAGAATTTGGCGCAGTGGCAGGCATCAGCATCATGAGCATTTTTGTGATTTCCTTTATTTTGCTCCCTTCGGTTTTGTCGTACTTGCCAGCCCCACATGGCCAACAATTAAAATACCTCGACAACAAATGGATTGGTCGCTTTTTATTAAAAATTGAACAATGGGTTTTTGGACATCAAAAGAAAATCATGTTGGCAACAGCCCTTGTGCTTATATTTTCCATTGCCGGAATATGGCAATTAAAATCGGTTGGATATATTGTAGACGACCTGCCAAAGAAAGATCATATTTATACCGATCTTAAATTTTTTGAAAAGCATTTTCATGGCATCATGCCGCTAGAAATTGTAATCGACAGCAAAAAAAGAAGAGGCCTACGTGGATTAAAACCTTTTAACAAAGTTGATTCTTTGTCTGCATTCATTGCTTCCATGCCCGAAATGAACAGGCCATTGAGTGTATCTGAAGGATTAAAATTTGCCACCCAAGGTTTCAACGATAACGACTCCACAAGCTATCGCATGCCCGGCGATTTTGAAGCGGTATTTATGATGGGTTACATGAATCAACGTTCGGGTGAAAATGGAAATGGATTGAATAAAATGCTTCAGTCTTTCATCGATACCAGCAAAAGATACACCCGCATCAGTGTAAACATGGCTGATGTGGGCACAGAAAAACTGCCTGTGTTATTAAATCAAATCGAACAAAAAGCACATCAGTATTTCGATACCAGTTATCATGTATCGCTCACCGGTACGAGCATCACCTTTCTCGAAGGCAGCAAATTCATCATCAACGGATTGAAAGAAAGCATCTGCTGGGCGTTTCTACTCATCTCCATTTGCATGTTGTATTTATTTCGATCTTTCAAAATTTTGGTCTGCTCCCTGTTGCCCAACCTAATACCGCTGATTGTTACGGCCGGTGTGATGGGATGGGTGGGTGTGCCATTGAAACCCTCTACTGTATTGGTTTTTAGTGTGGCTTTGGGCATTGCAGTAGACATCACCATTCGATTTCTTGTCAATTACCGACAAATTTTACCCCACCAAAATGGAGATGTACAGCAAACCGTGCAACAAACAGTGCAGCAAACCGGACTAAGCATTATTTATACTTCATTGGTATTGATGGCAGGATTTATCATTTTTTGTGCCAGTACATTTGGAGGAACATTTGCATTGGGCTGGCTCACGTCGGTAACCTTGCTGGTGGCCACCATAACCAATCTTATTTTTTTACCCGTATTGTTGCTTATTTTTCATCCAAATCAGAAAAACATAAAAAAATCGTAAAGCAAAGGGGAAAACTACAGCATGCGCATAGAAAATCCTCATCATTTTATGAGGAAATCCTCATCAATTTGGCCTATTTATATACTAG
>CAIQHJ010000218.1 GCA_903871575.1 uncultured Bacteroidota bacterium | reverse complement strand
ATGTAGGCTCCTTCTATTGTATTGGTACATTGCATACCAAAAACGGCGTGTTTCGAACGACAGTGTTTGTAAAACAAAAAGGCAATAAGCAACTGGTACAAGAAATAAGGTTTGAAATCAAATGATATTAATCGCTCCTGAAAGGGAGCTTTTTCATTTCTATCCGTAGCTTTGTCAAATGATTAGCCAAAACCAACTCCATCAATTTATTTCATCCGCTTTGTCGGAAGACATAGGCACAGGCGACCATTCAACTTTGTGTTGTATTGAGGAAGCCGTTATGGGTAAAGCATTGTTGCACATCAAACAAGATGGCATCATTGCAGGAATAGAAATTGCGAAAGCCATATTTGAATATGTTGAACCAACAGTTGTGTTTAATCCTTTTAAAACAGATGGCGAATGGGTGAAAAAAGGAGATTTGGCTTTTGAAATCACCGCTTCGATACGCACCATCTTACAATGCGAAAGATTGGTTTTGAATACCATGCAACGCATGAGTGGCATTGCAAGTTTGACGCACAAATATGCCCAAAAAATAGAAAAATACAACACAGAATTGTTGGATACACGAAAAACCATCCCCAATTTTAGAATTCTCGAAAAAGAAGCCGTGCACATTGGCGGTGGTCAAAATCATCGCTTTGGTTTATACGATATGATTATGCTCAAAGACAATCATATTGATTATTGTGGCAGCATTGAACTAGCCATAGAAAAAGCCAATCAGTATCTCATAGAAAATAAATTGTCTTTAAAAATTGAAGTGGAAACCAGGACATTGGAGGATGTTCAAAAAGTGGTTGCATTGGGCAAGGTAGATCGCATCATGTTGGACAATTTTACACCAGACCAAATTTCAGCAGCATTGAAATTAATTGATAGAAAATTTGAAACAGAAGCAAGTGGTGGCATTACCATAGACAATATTGAATCATATGCAGCAACAGGTGTAGATTATATTTCATGCGGCGCATTGATTCATCAGGCCCAAAGCATTGACTTGAGTTTAAAAGCGGTGGTTGTTGAATAATAATTCAGGATTTTTTACACGTTATTTTTTATAATACTGCACTGTCCATTTTAATGAAACTGTTTGTTCACCATTTAAATGGTGGTAGTAAAATTAAAAAACACTATCTCTTCAACATGAAAAAGAAGCCCAACATCATAGGCGTTGTTTATTCAACTGATCCCAATTTTAAACCAACATTGGAGCAGGAGGAGGAGCCGATTACGCTGACGCCATCACAGCAGAAATTAAAAATTCGACTAGAAACAAAGCATAGGGCAGGCAAAGCCGTAACTTCAATCGAAGGATTTATCGGAACACAGTCCGACAAAGAAATATTGGTCAAAACCTTAAAAAACCACTGTGGCACAGGCGGTTCTGCAAAAGATGGGGAAATGATTGTACAAGGCGACCAAAGAGAAAAAATACTGCAATGGTTGTTGAAAAATGGGTATGCGCAAGCCAGGAAAATCTAAACAAATCAAATCTTTTTTGCCGCAGTTACTTTATTAACATCATGGGTTTAAAAAAATAAACAATTCCCCATTATTTTTTGTTAATTTAGATTAAACGATTCAATAATGAACTCAAAAATATCTGGAGGCGTAACCATTAGCGTGGAAACTTTCTATCAGCCCGAGTACAGCAATCCGCTGAATCAAGAGTTCATGTTCGCCTACAAAATAACCATTCAAAACAACAACAATTTTCCTGTAAAACTTTTAAGAAGACACTGGCATATTTTCGACAGCAACGGGATTGAAAGAATTGTGGAAGGAGAAGGCGTTGTAGGCGTTCAACCTGTCATTTTACCCGCAGATGCTTATCAATATATAAGCGGTTGCAATCTTAAAACTGAAATAGGAAAAATGCATGGTAACTATGTTTTAGAAAACATGCATACCCATCACACTTTCAATGTTGTTATCCCTACTTTTTCTATGACCGCGCCACTAAAACTCAATTGATTCATTTTTAAATTATAGTCCATTTAATTGGCTGCACTCATGTCTAAATTAACCTTCAACAACAGCAACAATCTATTTTTTCAGAGTTTGAAAAAAAGTGTGGATGACTATTTTAAAGAAAATAACATTTCACCCAAAGGTGATTATCGGCTTTACCTAAAAACCATCATTTTATTGAGCAGTGCATTGGTTTTGTATTTGATTTTAATGACGACTACCTTGTCTATTTTTACTGGAATAATTTTAGCTGCTATTTTAGGCTTCACAATGGCATGCATTGGGTTCAGTGTGATGCACGATGCCAATCACGGAAGTTACAGCGACAATCACCTCCTAAACGAATGCATTGGCGTAATGGGTTCGAATGGATTGGGTGCCATCTCTTTTTTCTGGAAGCAAAAACACAATATTATTCATCATACCTATACCAACGTAGATGGCCTGGACGACGACATAGCCAAAAGCCCAATTATACGACAATGTGAATCACAGAAATGGGTTCCGATGCATAAAATTCAACATCTTTACTTAACACCTATATATGCCTTGTCTTCCATTTTTTGGATTTTTGTAATGGACTTCACCAAATATTTTACCAGAAAAATTTATACTACAGCAGCATGGGAAATGAATACCAGAGAACATGTTGTATTTTGGGTTACCAAAATTTATTACCTCGCCATTTTTATTGTATTGCCCATTTATGTTTGGGGATGGTTAGCTTGGCTTGCCGGATTTTTTATTATGAATGCTGCAATGGGCATCACTTTATCATTCGTATTCCAATTGGCACATGTGGTAGAAAATACTGAATTTGAGCATGTACCATTAGATACGACTAAGCACATCGAAACAGCATGGGCGGAACATCAAATCAAAACAACAGCCAATTTTTCGATGAACAACAAATTGATTTCTTGGTTTGTAGGAGGCTTGAATTTTCAAATAGAACATCATCTGTTTCCTAAAGTTAGCCATGTTCATTATCCGGCTATTAGTAAAATAGTACAAGAAAAATGTAAGGAATTTAATTTGCCTTATCACCACAATCCAACATTTTTTGGAGCAGTAGCTTCTCATTTCAGGGTGATGTATGCTTTGGGTAGAGCGCCAAAACAAGAGGCCAAATTATTTATTCAACAGTCTGCAGCTTAGGGCTTATACTTTGTTTTTTCTAGAATGGTTTCGGCTTTGGTTTTCATCAATTCAGTTAATGAAACGGATGTATTTTTCTTCATGAATTTTTTTACAATCTGCCAACCAACAAAGGCGCCAATATTTCCAGGCGAAGCGTCACCCAATTCTTGCGTTTTTGGACTTTCCCCAATGTAATTTTTTATAAAGTTAAAATCTTGATTTTGCAACAAATCATTTTTGATAAACAAGTTCCAAATGGCAGCCTCATGCGCATAACAATCTTTCATTTGCTTTTCGGTGTAGCCAATCAATTGATAATCTTTTTTTGATGGAAGCAATTGCTGTAACAAGTACAATCTTTTTCCTTTTTCAATCATTTGAATCGATAAACTTTGATTCTCTGAACTTTCGGGATACCTGTCTGACAACAAATTTTTGATACAATTGATGGCGATGTATGATGGCTCAAATCTATTGCTAATGTATGCGGGATAAGTTTCGTTGAACCATTCTGATTGATAATAAGTTGCGTTTTTTCCAAGGTGGTGTTGAAGACCAACCACAAACGCATTTTCTGTTAGCACATCCCCATATCCATCTAGCGGTCCTATATAGGTGATGATTTCAGTTGGTAATTTATAGTTGCTATCATTTGGAAAATAATGGCGAAAAAGCTGCATGCTTTTTTTGATTTCATTTTCATAAACAGAAAAATCCTTGAAAATGAGTTGCGTTGTATCATATAAACTTCTGTATGCCTGCACAAATCCATTCACATAATTGGCAATGGTATCATTGCTCCATTTTGGATCAGCATTTAAAATATTGAGCATGAAATTTTCACCAAAGTCGGGGTATTGCGCAATTAATGTATCCAACTTTACTGCAATGTCAGATTGATCTAACGAAAACAAATCTTTTTCAAATCGTTTGGTCAACAGCTTCATCTCGATATGAGAAACATCGGGGTTGTTGGAATGGTCTTGACAAGAAAAAAATGCAACGGCAATTACAAAACATAATAATAAACGCATACAAATGATTTAACTTTACAACTCAAGCAGAACATGGCCATAAAGGTAATCTAATCAAACTATAAATTATTGTCAGCTGATTAAATGAAAATATTTTTAGCACAACAAAATTATCACATTGGTAATTTTGAATACAATACATCCAAAATAATCGCTGCTATTCGTGATGCCCAATCGCAAGGTGGAGATTTGATTGTGTTTAGTGAATTGAGCATCTGTGGTTATCCGCCTAGAGATTTTTTGTGCTTTGAAGATTTTATCAAACAATGCAATAAGAGTTTACAACAGATTGTAGCAGCAGCCGAAGGAATTGCGGTTTTGGTGGGCGCACCCCAATTAAACGAACAATTTGTAGGAAAGGATTTATTTAATGCGGTATACTTTATCAACAACCAAAAAATTGAGCAGGTCATTCAAAAAACATGTTTACCTACGTATGATGTGTTTGATGAAGACAGGTATTTTGAACCTTCTAATACTTGGAATGTGATTGAGTTGATGGGAAAGCGTATCGCTGTAACCATTTGCGAAGACATCTGGAATTTGGGTAACAATCCTCAATATCTTATTTGTCCGATGGACAAATTAATTAAGCAAGAACCGCATTTGATGATTAATCTTTCTGCTTCACCTTTTGATTATAAACATTTGTCGAATCGACAATCCATCATTCAGGCGAATGTTTTAAAATATGGGCTTCCCATGATGTATTGCAATGCAATTGGAAGTCAAACTGAAATTGTTTTTGATGGAAGTTCAATGGTATTTGATAAAGATGGGGAAGTGTGTGGTAGACTGGCTTCATTTGCAGAGGATATGCAAGGATTTATTTTTAATGATGCTGGAGGTTTTGAAAAATTGAACACTGCAACACAGGAAAAAATATTACCCATCCATGTAGCTGAAAATTATTTCGACCCATCGGAAAATATCGCAGAAGTATACAACGCTTTGAAGTTGGGCATAAAAGATTATTTTCAGAAGATGGGATTTACCAAAGCGGTGTTGGGTAGTAGTGGAGGGATTGACAGTGCGGTAACGTTGGCGATAGCGGTGGATGCGCTCGGAGCTGAGCAAGTTAACGCAATTCTTATGCCATCGGCATTTTCGAGTGCACATTCGGTTGATGATGCAGTAGCCCTAAGCAAAAACCTTCAAAATCCGTATCAAATTATTTCAATCGCATCCATCAATGATTCGTTCTTACAATCATTGGAACCCTTGTTTGTAGGAACAGCATTTGGGTTGGCAGAAGAAAATATACAAAGCAGGGCAAGAGGTAATGTGTTGATGGCCATCGCCAACAAATTTGGATACATCTTACTCAATACATCCAATAAAAGCGAACTGGCAACTGGATATGGAACTTTATATGGCGATATGGTTGGCGGTATAAGCGTACTGGGCGATTGTTACAAAATGCAGGTATATGCTTTGGCTAAATACATCAACAGAACAAAAGAAATTATTCCAGCACACATCATCACCAAAGCGCCCAGTGCAGAATTAAGACCAAATCAAAAGGACAGCGACAGCTTGCCCGAATATGAAAAGTTGGATAAACTCCTATATTTATATATTGAAAAATGGATGGGGCCAGATGAAATAAAATCAATGGGTTTTGAACATCAGCTGGTAGATGAAATATTGAAAAAGGTGAACACCAACGAATACAAACGCAACCAATTTTGTCCAATCATCAGAATTTCTCCTAAAGCATTTGGCATTGGCAGGAGAATGCCTATTGTAGGAAAATATCTTTCATAACAACATTATGCTGGCTACAGTTTACAAATCTACCGGAAGTTGGTACATCGTAAAAGATGCATCTGGCAATGCCTACAACGCAAGGATAAAAGGGAAATTTAAAATTGGGAATATTACCTCCACAAATCCTATAGCAGTGGGCGATTTGGTGAATATTGAAAATGAAGACGATATTGAAAGTACCATCATTACCGCCATCCACGATAGAAAAAATTACATCACCCGAACCTCTCCCCACAACAAAAATCAACATCATATTGTAGCATCTAATTTAGATCAGTCGCTGTTGTTTGCCACCATAAAAGACCCTAAAACATCTACCGGTTTTATTGATCGATTTTTAGTTACTTCCGAAGCCTATCAGGTTCCAGCCATCATCTTGATAAATAAAATCGATTTGTTGGATGCAACCGAAAAAAAACAACTGCAAGTGCTTAAGAAACTGTACGAAGATATTGGCTATGCGGTGAAGCTGATTAGTTTAGAGGACAATACTGGCATGGATGAATTGAAAGCCACATTACATAATAAAACAACGTTGTTGAGTGGACATTCTGGGGTAGGCAAATCTACATTTATCAATTCTATTTTTCCATCATTTGATTTGCGAACGCAGGACGTAAGTGATTGGAGTGGGAAGGGCATGCACACAACCACATTTGCAGAGATGTTTGATTTACCGGAGGGCGGCAGAATCATTGATACGCCCGGCATTAGAGAGCTCGGATTGTTTGATATGGATAAACATGAATTGGCTCATTATTTTCCGGAAATGAAAGCGTTGATGAATGAATGTCAATACAACAATTGTATTCATGTAAATGAACCATCATGTGCAATAAAAAATGCTGTTAATCATAACAGCATTGATGCCAATCGATACATTAGCTATCTAAATATGCTTGAATCTTTACAAGCTAAAAGTTATTAAATTAATAAGCTTGGCGCTCCAAAAAATGCGCAACTTCCAATACAGCCATATCATCTGTTTGCTTGCTTTTAATTTGCTGAGGATAAATGCTTACGCCCTCAAAAATATTGTAGTGAAGGGTTAGCATCTGTTCCTTGTATTTAAAATCCCAGTTTAATGTTTCTGTATCATCCACCTGGTTCATGAAAATCACTTGTAAATTTTCCGATAAGGTGTGTGCGATGGCATAGAATTTAGAAATACCGCAATTGTCATCAATAACGGCTTCTGTTGCGCCAGATTTGGTTTTGAGTTGGTACGACATAATGTTAGGTTTTTTATATAGGTACGATTAAAAAATAAAAAATTCTTGTTAATATATTTTTCTGCCTCCTTTGAACTTCGATTTATTGGCTGCTTTAATTGCTTTTCGATCGCCCGATGCAATCCTTTCTGCTCCTATTGCTGCACCACTAACGGGGCATCCCGTCTTTCTTTGAAACACGGAACAGCTACACAACAAACAGATAACGACAAAAAGGGGTAAAATATTTTTCATAAGCGCATATTTATTATTTTTTATTTATCAAGTGATTTGCCAAAACGCTTTACAATTGAGATGGCAAGATAGAAAAGGCCATTTTGTAAACTGAAATTTATAATCATTTTCCTTTAAATGAAATCCTTTTTCAAATTTTTACAAATTTTTAAACCATTCGCTATACATCACATAGTTGTTGGCAATTCTGTTGATTTCGCCACTAATGAGTGCTTCGCTGATGTTTTTAACTTTTTTTGCTGGCACGCCTGCATAAATACTTCCCGGTTCTACAATTGTATTTTCTAGTACCACTGCGCCCGCAGCGATAATGCTGTTGCTGCCAATGATGGCATTGTCCATGATAATGGCGCCCATGCCCACCAATACATTTTCGTGAATCACGCATCCATGTACGATAGCATTGTGACCTATGCTAACATTGCTTGATATGATGGTTGCTGTTTTTTGATAAGTACAATGAATAACTGCTCCATCTTGCACATTAACTTTATTGCCCATCACTATTTTATTTACATCGCCTCTGATAACTGCATTGAACCACACACTACAATCATTGCCCATTTCAACCGCACCTACAATGGTTGCATTTGGTGCGATAAAACAATTTTCTCCCATTGAGGGATGCACGCCTTGTACCGGGAATATATAAGCCATATACTAATATTGATTTTATAATGCCAACATAAAAAGCTGATATGTTGTTGAGCCAATAATTTAACTTGCGTAAAAATACAATATTGATGGCAACCCAATGCAGTGTTTATTCAACCATTTTTAAATGAACCATAGGCAATTATTTTTACAACATGTTGGTCAAACTTCCACTGCGCCATTGTGCCTCAATATTGTGAAGGCGAAAGGCAGCAGGATGTGGGATGCAGATGGCAAAGCATTCATCGACTTAATTGCTGGCATCAGTGTTTGCAATATTGGACATGGGCACCCTGCAGTTATTGAAGCCATTCAGCAACAAGCTGAAGCCTATCTGCACATCATGGTGTACGGAGAGTTTGTAGAAAATCCACAGGTGCATTATGCACAATTTTTAACCCAACATTTGCCTCAACATTTGAATGCCGTTTTTTTTACAGCCAGTGGGAGTGAGGCAACAGAAGGGGCTATGAAACTGGCCAAACGATATACTGGAAGACACCAAATGATATCATTTAAACAATCTTATCATGGCAGTACGCAGGGCGCTTTAAGTGTGATGGGTTCAGAATATTGGCAACAAGCTTTTCGTCCATTGTTGCCCGGTATTACACAACTAACTTACAATGACATCGAGGCATTGGATTGCATCAATGAGCAAACGGCCTGTGTGATTGCAGAAACCGTCCAAGCAGAAGTAGGGGTAAACCTTCCGCAAACAGCATGGCTACAAGCTTTGAGGAAAAAATGTGACGAAACCGGGGCTTTATTAATCTTTGATGAAATTCAATGTGGGTTTGGAAGAAATGGAACGTTATGGGCTTTTGAACAGTTTGGCATAGCGCCAGATATTTTATTGTTGGGAAAGGCATTGGGTGGGGGAATGCCCTTGGGCGCGTTTGTTTCCGATAAGAAAATAATGGATTCCCTTACAAACAATCCCGTGTTGGGACATATCAATACATTTGGTGGTCATCCTGTTTCTTGTGCAGCTGGATTGGCGGCGATGAAAGCGCTGCTCAACGAAAATATAATTGATGCGGTATCAAGCAAGGAACATTTGTTTTTGTCGTTGTTGAAGCACCCAAAAATAGTGAAGGTGAACAGTTGTGGTTTGATGATTGCTGTTCATTTCGACAGCTTTGAAACCAACAAAAAAATCATCGATGCATTGATTGATTGTGGCGTATTTACCGATTGGTTTTTATTTGCATCCCATGCGTTGCGCATTGCACCGCCATTAAATATTGCTGATGCAGATATTGTTTTTGCTTGTGCAAAAATTATTGAAGTGTTGGATCTGGTATAAATGACACCATTAAAAATCCAATCCCAAAGAAACATACATCACAGGTCTGTCTTGAAATAACCCTGACATTGGCCATCCGATATCATATTTTACAAAATAGCCCAACAATGTGCTCCTCGCACCGAATCCATATCCACCAGCAAAAGGACCAACGCCCTTCGATTTTACCCGAACCGTAACCGGACCTGAAGTATAGGTAACGTCTGGTCTTTTAATGGTTTTCGCTGCACCTGTCCATGCTGTTCCAAAGTCTATGAATTGTGTGATTTGTAAATCTCTTAAAAATGCGTTGTTGGCTGTTCGGTCGAATAAGGTAGAAAGTACAGGCATACGCAATTCGCTATTGATGACAACTGCATTATTGCCATTGGCCACATTTTGAATGTATCCTCGCATATTAACTGCCAAGCTTTGAAAAGCATATTCAACATTTCTAGCTGGTTGGTTGGCAGTGTTGAAATATCTTTCACGTGTGGTGCCTGGTTTAACATTGTTGCCAAACATGAGCCAGCCGTCTACACCTCCCAGATAGTAAATGAATTTTTGATTGCCCCAACTAAAATCACCTGCTGCTCTTCCTGCCCAAATGAAATTTTTATAAATCGGATAATAGTATCGAACATCAAAACCGAAGTTGAAGGTTGTTGGTCCCACGCCTTCGGTCAATCCTTTGACTTGTCTGTTCCAATCAATAAAACCCTTGTAACGCAAACCATTCATGATGTTGTTCATTCTATTGAGACTGTTGTCGTACACAAATTCTAAATGGGTTACTGCAAATAGTTTTTGTTGGTTCTCAATGGTTGCACTGTATTTGTCTACGTTGGATACTGCTAAATTATCAGAACGAATACCGGTAGTTAATCGAATACTTTTAGTAACATCAAATGGATAATTGAGATTGCCTTGGTATAAATTGGTAAATAATTTTGCTGGATATGTTGCCAATATATTGCCTTGATTGTCGACTACGTTTGCGCCTGTTCCCAATGCATTTCTGTAGTAAGTTAAACCCCAATCCAATCTCCTTCGTACATTTTGAAAACTAACAAACCATTCGTTGTCTTTCAAATTGGTGCCGATTTTGAAGCCGCCAATAATTTTTTTATCCTCCATCAAATCAGAAGCACCCATGGTAATCAAGCCGTTCAACGGTGTGTTGCTACTCAACATGATGGGCCCCGATCCGCCACCATAAGGCTGATATTTATTGTATAAAACAGCTGTATTAAATCCTACCGAGCCAAAATCTGCAGAAAATTTAATGGGTTGATATTTAAACAATTTAGCACGGCTTAGTACATCTTGGTTGCTGTTTGGCATTGGCTGCATTTCAAAAACAGGAGAACCCAAACTGCTGTCGGATTTTTCTTTTTCAAATTCTGATTGAAAGCTATCTGCAGGATTTGACTTGTTGTTTGGAGTAGCCTTTTGAACGATGGTTTGTTCGCTTTCCCTCATCCATTTCTTACCAAATGCAGTAGGCGGAACCGTTACATTTCTTTTGTTGAGTGTGTATTCATCAATTTTTAATTTGTATAGATTTTTTGCATCACTTTGTAAGGCAACTTCACTCAACATTCGGTCTTCACCTGCCGATCTGGTTTCTGCAAGATTGCTTTCATAATTGGTTAAAGGAAAAGAATAGGCAGAATCTGCAGATAAAGAAACATAGGTTGTTTTGTTTACTTGCTTAAGTTGTTGTGATTGCAACGCGCTGTCGATTTCTGCAATGCTAGGGTTGCGTAAAATGTCTTCTCCAATTAATACCAACGTATCAACGCCAATTTTTTTGGTTGTGAAGAATCCGGCATAACGGTTAGCAATACCTGTTTCGTCGCTCACAAAAGTAAAATGATTTACATTGTATTGGGCGGGGAATTTGGCATTGCCATATTTTAATGTAGTGAGTTGTGTAATTTGATTGTAAGCTGATTTATCGCCAACATTAGAGATTAAAAAAATGTTGAATCGATTGTTGGAAGGAAGCACGGTTTCGGAGCTGATGGCTTCTGCAGAAGGACGGTTGCTGGCAAAGATGATGCCCGTTTTGTTTGGAAAACTTACAAAAGATGGATTCATGTCATCATACACATCATCTGTAATTTGTTTGAGTTTTTCTTTTTCAAGATCCAATGTAAAAATATCAGTATGTCCATTTTTTACAGCCGAAAACAAAAGTGTTCTGTTGTCGAGCATGTATTGCAAATCCTGTATTTGATCCAATTGTGAGGAAAGATCAAAGTCGTATTGTCGGAATTGTGTTGCCACATCAAAAACAACAAGTTTTAATTTGCCTTTTTCGGAATGTGCGATGGCAATTTTTGTTCCCTTAGGGTCCCATGCCATGATTGGATAGTTGGGGTGGGTTTCGTTTTCGTAAGTTCTAACCCCATATTTCAACAGCGTAATGTTTTCAAAATCGTTGTTTAGAATTACACGGGTTATGCCTTTTTTGAATTGTGTAACCACATAGGAATTGTTCTTTTTAAGAGGGTTTACATTGAAGCGATAATAATTCAACCTTGGGCTAATGTCAAATCCATCAATAAAATTTCCTTTTGGATAAGCCTTTCTTTTGGCAATATCTTTTTCATATTTTTCTTCTTCAAACTCCATGAATTCTTTGGTAAGTGCTTTGAAGTTTTTCTTGGTAATTTGAAGACAAGCTTTGTTGAGATTTTTATACGTTCTAGCGAGGTAAAGAAAATAAGTAACATTTTCTTTTTTGTATTTTTCTTCAATGAAATACCAGAATGCATGTCCGGCAAGTTTGGGTTTTTCGAAACTAAACGTAGAAAATTTTTGATAGTTGCCACTGAGCATATTGCTTTTCAATTCATCATCTAAATCGGTATTCCAATGTTCGCCTAAATAGGATACATACCCATCAGTTAGCCATGTTGGAATATCGAGCAAAGCCTGATTGCTAGCTACTTCACCAAGATCGTCGCCAAATAAAATATTCTTTGTGATAACGTCTGCAATGCCTTCCCTGATTTGAATTTTTAGGTGTGCATGATTGGCATCAAAATAAACGAGCAACTTATTGTTCACCAATTTTGTGGTGCCATCGGTACTTAAGATGTCGGTATTCAAACCGATATTTGTTTGTTGAAAATCGGAATAGTTGTTATACACCAGAATATTGGCTCTTCTTTGTAAACTATATTCTGCTTCCGACTCAATGGAAGGCAATTCTTTCTCGGCAATTTGTAAAACAAATTTTGCCAATTCACCTCCTTGTTCGTAGAAATAAACATTAAAATTTTGAGATTGATAATATTGCCATTTTAGCTTTTTAAACTGAACCCTGTTTTTTCCGAATGTAACTGCATTCACTTGCGAAAAGCTAGTGTAGCTGAGGCTTAATAAAAAAAAGGAAATAAAAAATATTCTGCTGAACTTTGTCATGCTGTTTCAAAATTATAGACTACTAAATTAGTTGATTCGGCCTAATCATTAAAAACAAATTATAACTGATGTTCATCATAAAAACTTTTGTGTTTGGTCCGTTTCAGGAGAATACTTATGTGTTGTCTAACAACAGCAAAGATTGTATCATCATTGACCCGGGCTGTTATTTTGATGAAGAACATCAACAGTTAATCGATTATATCCAACAAAACGAGTTACACCCTAAATATTTGTTGAATACCCATTGTCACTTGGATCATGTTTTTGGCAATAAGAAAATAGCAGAGACCTATCAGTTAACGCTCCACATCCATCCATTCGAAAAAAAATTATTGGATTATGCTCCTACGAGTGGGTTGATGTACAATGTTCCATTTGACAATTATGAAGGGGAAATTATTTATCTAGAAGAAGCTACGAATATTGCGTTGGGTAACGATATGCTACATGTTATGTTAACGCCAGGCCACAGTCCAGGCAGTTTGAGTTTTTATTGTAAAGCGCAGGGATTTGTTGTTTCTGGAGATGTGCTATTTGAAAGCAGCATAGGCCGTACCGATTTGCCGGGTGGCGATCATGCAACGTTGATACAATCCATTCAAGAAAAATTAATGACATTACCCGATGAAACGCTGGTGTATAGCGGTCATGGCAATACAACTACCATTGGGGCAGAGAAAAAAGAGAATCCGTATTTGAAATAAGACGCTTTCAGATATGCACAAGTTTTGCACAAAGTGTGCTTTTTTAAGCGAGGTTATTTCATTGGCATAGTTTTAGCAAATCAACAGATGACAACACCATCTGACCTGATTAAGAACTTTGCTAACTGAAAACATGCGCACCCAAACCTATAACACTTTTTTATTTTTTTCATTTTTGCTATTTTCAATTTCTTGTTTTTCTCAGCAAAAACATCACCATGATGAATTGCCTGGAAATACTACAAGGTATGAGGGTGCAGCAGTTTATCTTTTTGATACGATTGCAGCCAATCGATTAAACAATCGTAGCATTCCAATCCATCCATCCATTTTAGATTGTCCGCCCAACATTGATTTTGAAGAAGGCTCATTCAATCTTTGGAGATTAGATACTGGTTTTGTGCGTGGTGTGAATGGATTTGATTCCATCGCCAATCAGGCATTCAACAGCATACATGGCCCAAGTCCAACTGGTTTTAATCAGGTTACCGTAACAGCTACACCACCTATGCCCAACAGGCACGAAATCATTCAAAATACTGGAGCACCAATCCCTTTGGATCCTTATGGTTTGTTTCCCATTTATCCTCCCGATGGAAGTAATTTCTGTATAAAATTGGGCAGTGATGTAGATCACCCCGGACAGCGTTGGCCAGCCGCGAGAGCAGAAAGGGCCAGTTACCTCATTAACGTGCCCGCAGGTGTTACCAATTATTCTATTACCTATCAATATGCAGTGGTATTTCAAGATCCCGGGCATGTTCCTCAAAACCAACCGCGATTTACTGTTAAGCTTTTTGATCCAGCCACCGCAACCTATGTGCCTTGCGGGTTTGTAGAATATGTAGCCGATTCTACCATTCCCGGATTTTTATTATCTACCTCTACCAATGTGGACGATGTTTGGTACAAATCGTGGACACCTGTTTTTATCAATTTAGCCAATTATGCTGGACGAACACTCTACCTTGAATTTACAACAGAAGATTGTGCGCAAGGTGGGCATTGGGGATATGCATATGTTGACGTTAATGGATGTCAATTAGCAGTTACTGCCAATAACGATTGTCAAACACCTCCACACACCACCATGGATGGGCCACCCGGCTTTATTCAGTACAATTGGTGGAATGCGGATTATTCCGCTTTGTTGGGAAATGGTCAACACTTGGTTTTAAATCCAGGGCTTGCACTCAATGCCTTGGTACATTTGGAACTGATTCCCAATTCTGGTCAAAGTTGTAGAGACACCATCACAACCAATGTTACAAAAGATACCTTATTATATGATGCTGCGGCCAACCAAGTAATTTGTGCTGGAAATGCTACTACCATTGGTACAGGTGTTCTTTTGCCGAATGCAACATTTACCTGGAGTCCGAATTACCAAATCAACAATGTACATCAACCAACTGCATTGGTAAATCCCGATACCAGCATGCCCTATTTCTTGGTGGTTACAGATACGTTAACACAATGCAAAGTATTTGATACAGTTGAAGTAATTGTTCATCCTACACCCCAAATTCAAACCCAGTCGGTAAGCATGTGTGCGGGCGCCGGTGCGGTGGTTGCAGTTTCTGGAGCTGATGCATATATCTGGAATCCGGCTAATGGCGTAACATCAACCAGTACTGGCATATACAATTTGAATCCGGCTGCAACAACTACGTATACCATTACAGGAAACAACAATCAAACAGGTTGCTCAAACGACACAAGTATAACTGTATCCGTGTATCCAAAACCATTGGCCAATTTTATTGCACCTCCATCTCAATGCGCAAACAACAATATTTTTAATTTTGTGAGCAACGCATCTATCAATGCGGGTAGCATCACATCAACCCTGTGGAGATTTCAAGAAAACCAAATAGCCTCAGGCATTGTTAGCAGTCATGCTTTTCCTGGTCCAGGCACCTACAACGTAAAACTGATTGTTACATCTGATCGAGGTTGTAAAGACAGCACCTCTAGAACGGTTGAATTAAAACCAATACCCATTGTGAATGTAGTGTCGAATGGGCCCTTGGTTTTTTGTGCCGGAAATACCGTTAATCTTACCGCAACCATACAAAGCAGTAGCCCGGTGAGTTCTATTCAGTGGAGCAATCAGTCGGGCAATATCATTGGAGCCAATTCCAATAGTTTGTTTGTTCAGCAGTCGGGAAATTACCAGGTTCAAATTACCAATGCGGCTGGATGTGAGGCAACTAGCAATATTTCTACCATCGTATCCAATCCAATTCCGCAAGGGAGTATCAATCTTCCTTCTCAAAATTATATTTGCGAAGGACAAACCACTACATTAAGTTGCAATTCGAGTGCAATACAATATCAATGGTATCTAAACAATGTTCCCATTCCTGGAGCCAATCAGTCTTCAATCAATGCTCAAACTCCAGGGACTTATGGGTTACAAATTACCACAGCAGCAGGTTGCAGTAATTTTGCAACAGGAAATATTCAATTGAATTTATTTCAAAAACCAAGAGTTGCTTTTCAATTTGCCGAGCGATGCGAAAGGTTGCCCATACAATTCGATAACAACAGCGACACCAGCACTTCGGGGGCAGTACTTTGGCAATGGAATTTTGGCGATGGCAATTATTCAAATGCGTATCAACCCATACATGCTTTTTCTAACGGAAACAATTATACCGTCACCCTAACTGCAACATCATTAAGATGTCCCAATTTGACCGCAACATCCAATCAGTTGATTAGGATTTCATCCAACATTCCAGGAATTAGGTATCCAACGATTGATGCAATTGCCAACAACATAACACCTATGCAAGCCAGAAATATTGGCAATCAATTTTTATGGCGTCCCACTGTTGGTTTGAGTAACCCAAACATTCGAGATCCATACTTCAGGTTGAATATGCCCATGGAATACAAAATTAAAATCACCACAGATCGTGGATGTGAGACGGTGGATACGGTGATGACAAGAATGCAATTTGCCATTGATATACAAGTGCCAACAGCATTTACACCCAATGGAGACGGACACAACGATGTGTTGAATGTGTTTTTAATTGGAATAGGCAAGCTGAAATTTTTCAGGGTGTTTAACAGATGGGGTCAATTGTTGTTTGAAACACGTGATCCAAGACAGTTGTGGGATGGCACATTTCAAGGAAAGAAACAACCTGCCGAAACATATGTGTGGACAGCACAAGGAGAGGGGACAGACGGCAAAACTGTTATTCGCAGAGGTCAAACCATATTGATAAGATGATGAAAAAATACCTAGTCGCTTTTATTTTTTTAAGTATGCTAACTGTAGATGGGATAGCGCAGGATCCTCATTTTTCGCAATTTTTTATGGCGCCGCAATTTGTAAATCCTTCTTTAGTGGGCACCAGCGCATATGATTGGGAGTTGATGTCAAACATCAGGCAACAATGGGGCAACGCCGGAACTCCTTTTAATACACAAACTTTTGCAGGAGATATCAAATTGTCGGGTACAGAAAAGCAAGAAAATACACTGGGTGCTGGTTTTGCCTTGATGTCGGATCAATCGATGAATGGCGCTTTTCGGAGTGTTTACATCAGCAGTTCATTGGCGTATCATACCCAACTCAACGACAATCACCGTATCGGAATTGGGTTCCAGGGCGCGTATGGAAATCGGAATATAGATTATTCAAAGCTCAGATTTGGTGAACAGTTTACCAGTGGTGGATTTGACGTTACCTTACCCAATGGAGAAATTGCCATAGCTAACATGAAGCCGTTTTTTTCAATTGGCGCAGGATTTTTGTACAATTACAGCACAGACTTTTTTAATCTTGATATGGGGTTTGCAGGGTTTCATCTCAATAGCCCCCAACAAACTTTTTTAAAAGATGGAAATGAAATATTGCCCATGCGGTTCATCGGTCACATGAACATGGAATATAAGGTTTCAGATGTAATTGTAATGAATGTAAATGGCTGTTATCAAAGACAAGCAAAGCCCAGTTATTTTTCCATTGGCGGAACCGTAGGTATGAACATTTCTGATGGAGATGGTACGAGTGTGTTGTATGGGGGCGGTTGGTTTAGAGAGGGCGATTCGTTTTATCCATATGTTGGCTGGTTGAAAGGAAATGTACAAGTTGGCTTTACATATGATATCACACACTCCAAACAAAATGAAGGCCCATCTATTCCCAGAAGTTTTGAGATGTCAATTGTGTATAAATTCAAAAAAGACAAAGAAAATACGTACGGCATTCCTTGCCCTTGGAAATAAAATCCTACGCTTCAATGGGGATCGTTTGACACAATTCCATCAACACCCCATTCGTCCCTTTTGGATGTAGAAAGCAAACCAATTTATTGTCGGCTCCTTTTTTTGGTGATTCATTGAGCAACACAAAACCTTCATTTTTTAACCTTTCCATTTCCGCAACTATATCTTCAACTTCGAATGCGATATGGTGCATGCCTTCGCCTTTTTTTTCTATGAATTTGGCAATCACACCATCGGCAGCAATACTTTCCAGCAATTCAATTTTGGTTTCCCCTTTTTGAAAAAACGCAGTATTCACCTTTTCAGCATCCACAACTTCCGTTTTATAGCAAGTGGTATTCAACAGCGTTTCAAATAATGGAATGGAAATGTTGAGGTCTTTAACGGCAATGCCGATGTGTTCTACTTTTTTCATCTAACGTATTTTTTAGAATTAAAAATTAATTGTAGGAGCAAATTAAGCTTTGTTTTCAAATTTGTTCCTGGCAATTTCAATTGCAATGTTAGCTTTCTTTCTAGTAGTTTTAGGTCGGGTATTTTCTATGGGAATAATAGCCAATAAATGTGTCCAGCTCAATTGTCGTATCAGCGATACGACAATCTCCTCGTCCTGAAATATGTTGGCAAATTGCATCATGCGCCTGATATTCTTTTCAGAAAATGCAGTGCCATATTCCTGTGTTAATTGGGTACATAATTTGAGCACAACTTCTTTTCCATACAATTCAGTTCTACTTTTTCCACCAACTGTTTCATTGATTTGTTTTCCAATTTGCCAATACAGTTTACTCATCGACGCATTAACTGTAGTGTTTATTTGGTTTCTGCTTTCAATAATCAAACCGCGAATTTCTGCAATCAAGTTGGTGCTAATGTTGTTGATCTGTTTGTCTGCCACATGTATGTTTTAAAATACAATAATTAAATTTTTGTTTGAGATATGATGACAAAGGTTTCTTGGTATAATATTCAAATTGATGTGTAGGAAATTTTTTCAATGTGCAGTAATATAAATAAGCGATTTTCTGTCTCTTAATTGACTAACGTTCAAGTTAATGCGTTGATCAATGAAGAAAATTCAGCAGGCTGCTAATATTTATTTAGTTGGAGTGCAGGTAAATAATTTACGAAATGCGTTAATTAAAATTTATCTCCATCAATCTCTGGCAAAATAAAACCTTTTACACTAATTTCGTGTTACTATTGAGTAATAAAACTCATTTTTCTATTTATGCTACAATTGCCTATTTATTTGGATAACAACGCTACCACTCCAATGGATCCGCGTGTTTTAGAAGCCATGACACCTTATTTCCTTAATCAGTTTGGAAATGCGGCTAGTAGAAACCACCCTTTTGGTTGGGCTGCCGAAGAAGCCGTAGACTATGCTAGAGAGCAAGTTGCCAAATTAATTGGCGCTGATCCAAAGGAAATCATCTTCACTTCCGGTGCCACAGAAGCCGACAATTTAGGCATCAAAGGGGTATTTGAAATGTATGCCAGCAAGGGAAACCACATCATCACCGCCACCACCGAACACAAAGCGGTCTTAGATACTTGCAAACACATCGAAAAACAAGGCGGCGAAGTAACTTATCTAACTGTTCAACCTGATGGTTTGATTGATCTTGCCGAATTGGAAGCAGCCATCAAGCCAACCACTATTTTAATATCCATCATGTATGCCAACAATGAAATTGGTACCGTGATGCCCATCAAAGAAATTAGCGCCATTGCCCGCAAACACGGCGTATTGGTGTTTTCAGATGCTACTCAAGCCGTTGGAAAAATTCCCGTTGATGTAAACAAAGACGGAATAGATTTGATGGCGTTCACCGCACATAAAATGTATGGTCCAAAAGGCGTGGGCGCTTTATATGTACGCAGAAAAAATCCAAGAGTAAAAGTTACCGCTCAAATGGATGGCGGCGGACATGAAAGAGGCATGAGAAGCGGCACATTGAATGTTCCAGGAATTGTTGGCTTTGGTAAAGCTTGCGAATTGTGCATGAATGAAATGGAATCTGATACCAAAAGAATCTCCATTTTAAGAGATAAATTACAAACCGAATTGTTGAAAGTAGAAGAATCTTATGTAAACGGCAGCAGAGAATATCGCTTGCCACATGTTGCCAATATTTCTTTCAAACATGTTGAAGGAGAAGGATTGTTGATGGGTTTCAATAAAAACATTGCGTTGAGCTCTGGTTCAGCTTGTACATCGGCTTCATTAGAACCTTCATACGTTTTGAAAGCATTGGGTTTGGGTGATGATTTGGCTCATAGCTCACTTCGTTTTGGATTGAGTAGATTTACCACAGAAGAAGAAATTGATTATACCATCAAATCCATAACCGATACCGTTTTGAAACTGAGAGAAATGAGTCCACTTTGGGAAATGTACAAAGAAGGAATTGATTTAGACAGCATCGAATGGGCTGCACACTAAGAAATTATTAAAAAGAAATAACCAATAAAAAATTAACCATGGCATATTCAGACAAAGTAATCGATCATTATCAAAATCCTAAAAACGTAGGAACCTTAGATAAATCCAGCAAAAATGTTGGAACAGGTTTGGTTGGCGCGCCAGAATGTGGCGATGTAATGCGCTTACAAATTGAAGTGAACAGCGAAACCGGCATGATCACCGATGCAAAGTTCAAAACATTTGGTTGCGGATCGGCCATCGCTTCTTCATCTTTAGCTACAGAATGGTTGAAAGGAAAAAGTGTAGATGAAGCTTTAGCTATTGACAACATGACCATCGTTGAAGAATTGAATCTTCCTCCCGTAAAAATACATTGCTCGGTATTGGCAGAAGATGCGATCAAAGCAGCCATCAACGACTACAGAGAGAAAAACGGAATGGAAAAAATTAAATTCGAAGAAAGCGTTATTCACTAATCATCAGGTTGTACCATGGTAGCTACAGAGAACGGAATTTATATCAGCGATAAAGCCAAAAGCAAGGTGATAGAATTGATGCAAGAAGCAGGTGTTGTCAATGACAACAACTATTTTTTGCGTGTAGGCGTTGTGGGCGGAGGTTGCAGCGGATTGAGTTACAAATTGGATTTTGATAACGAGACAAAGCCAATGGATCAGGTGTTTGAAGACAAGGGACTAAAAATTGTTACCGATCTTAAAAGCTTTCTCTATTTGGTAAATACCGAATTAGAATTTAGTGATGGCTTAAACGGGAAAGGATTTTTCTTTAACAATCCCAATGCCAGTCGAAGCTGTGGATGTGGTGATAGTTTTGCCGTATAATTTTAAGCGTTAACTTTTTTAATTTATAAGCCATCATTTCGATGGCTTTTTTGTGAATTGTCATGATGCTAGATACTGGATACTCGATACTAGATTCTAGATGCTTGATAGCATATACAAAAATCCTGTCTATGTTCCTTGATAGAAAATTGCCAATTTTGGAAAATAAATTATCATACTTTATTAGCTGCTATCCAGCATCTAGAAAACTTGACATAAAAAAAGCCACCTATAAGGCGGCTTTTTAATTTCTAGAAAATATTAATGTTTATGGTTGAGCAAAGCTATTTCTAGCTCCACCTACAGCAAACAGCGCTTGCATTCTTGTTTTCTGCCCTGCGCTAAACATATACATACATGCATCATCTGTATAATCCATGTAATTCATAGTCATTTCTATTGGCGCGCCTGTACATGTAGATCTATGACCAGTTGCAGGACAACCATAATTCGCAGTATTGTGTAATGGAGTATCACCTACTAAGTCATTACCACAAGTTGCATCACCCCAAATATGTCTGAGATTTAACCAATGCCCAACTTCATGAGTAGCTGTTCTTCCTTTGTTGTAAGGAGCAGTTACCGTTCCTGTTGAACCAAAAGCATTGTCATCAATAACTACGCCGTCAGTAGCACTACTTCCTCCTGGAAATTGTGCATAACCCAAAATTCCGTTACCCAAATTACAACACCATAAATTAAGCGTTGTTGTTGGTGTTGTAGGGTCTAATCCACCACTTGCTGTTTTTTTAACCGCATCATTTGTAGACCAACTTGTTTTTGTGGTTGATTTTCTATTCACCTTACTAAGTACAAAACGAACATTTGTATTTCCGGCAAGTACAGATGCAAAAGTTGAAGGCGTTAAACTGATATCAGAATTAGTTGCTGCGAAATCTGCATTCAATACAGCTATTTGAGTTGCAATTTGTGCATCAGAAATATTTTGAGCTGCGGTTTTGTATAAAACATTTACAACTACAGGAATTTCTATCACACCATTTACTAGGCGATTCATAGAAGGATTTTTTTCAAATCTTGTTGTAAATTCATCAATTGCTTGCATTCGCGATGCTAATCCTGGATCTGATGCCAGTTGTTGTTGTAATACTTCATAAGAAGCACATTTTCTCGAAAGTGGAGCTTCTGTATTGCTTATATTTTCGTTTCCACTTGCTGGCATTTCAGTTAGTGATGATTTTTGACAACTGGTTGCAACTACAACACTCGCTAGAAGATAAAAAAAGGTTTTTTTCATAAATGCAGTTTTTAGTTTTTAGTTTGATTTTTGAATTTAAATAAATATTTCGAGTTAAAAAAAATAAACTTAGTTCTAATTAGCTGGTTAAAGGAAGATTTTGATCAGACATTAACCCCTTTAGCAGGTAATAAATGAAGTTTGAAATTGGGAATACAACAGAAGTAATGAAATAATTTCAAACAAAATAAATGATTGAATGTGATTTATATTTTAAGGAGTAAATTGCAATAATTTTTACACCATATGTGGAGCATCTGCAAAAAAGAATGGAGCCAGTTTTTTAGTAACCTCACCGGTTATTTATCAATCGTATTGTTTTTATTTATCAATGGATTGTTTTTATTTGTTTTGCCAGATACCAACATTTTTGATTACGGTTATGCCAGCTTAGAAAAATTCTTTGATTTGGCACCATGGATTTTCTTGTTTCTGATACCTGCCATTTCCATGCGTTCCCTCGCCGATGAATTTAAAACCGGCACCTTCGAGACCTTAAAGACCAAACCGATTACTGCACTACAAATTGCAATGGGCAAATACTTTTCTATACTACTCATTACTATGGTAGTTTTGTTGCCAACAAGTATTTATGTTTTTACCATAAATGCATTGAGTGTAAATGGTCAGATAGATACAGGTGGAATTATCGGAAGTTATATTGGTTTGTTTCTGCTGGCTGCCGTGTATGCCGCCATCGGTTTATTTTGCAGTGCACTCTCCTCTAATGCAGTTGTTGCTTTTCTATTCAGCGCCTTTGTATGTTTGTTGCTCTATTTCGGATTTAATGCCATCAGCAAAATTCCTGCTTTACAAGGTTCTGCAGATTATTATATCGAAATGCTCGGAATTGATTTTCATTATCGAAGTATGAGTAGAGGTGTAATTGACACGAGAGATGTAGTGTACTTCTTAAGCATCATCATCTTGTCTATTCATCTTACAGCTAAAAAATTGCAACACAAAAAGTAATGAAACGACTCCATCATATTAGCAAAGGTCTTTTGGGCAGCATTTGGATAATCGCATTGCTATTGTTGTTGAATGCAGCAACAACGGTATGGCATAGCCGCTTCGATTTTACCAATGAAAAAAGATTTACATTAAGTAAAGGAACAAAATTGGTTTTAAAAAAAATAACCAACCCCATCACCATTGATATCTTCTTAAAAGGCAACTACCCCAGTGGTTTTAAAAAATTAGCATCCAGCACAACAGACATATTAAACGAATACAAAGAAATCAGTGGCAATAAAATTCAATTTCGTTTTGTTGCACCAGAGGAAAAAATTGAAGGAACAGATGTTTCATACGCAGACACCTTAACATCCATGGGACTTTTTCCCATCAATTTAACCGCACAATTGAAAGATGGTCAACAACAACAACAAGTGTATCCATTTGCCTTATTGAAATCGGGTAGTACTTCCATTCCTGTAGAATTGTATAAAGGAAAAACCCCGCTCATCAATTTCAAAGAACTCAACGACGCAGAAGCCTTGTTGGAATATAATTTTGCCAACGCCATTGCTAAATTTATTCAAAAAGAAAAACCCTCCATTGGGTATGCTATCGGTAACGGTGAGCCGATGGATTATTCTGTGTATGATTTGGCTGAAGTGGCCATCAAACCCAATTACGACCTGCAATTAATCAACCTCAGTGAACAAGCATTCATCAATCCGGCTTTTAAAACATTGTTGATTGTAAAACCAACTATCCCATTTACAGATCAACAAAAACTGAAAATTGATCAATTTGTGATGCAAGGGGGTTCGGTCGTGTTTTGTGTGGATAGACTAAATGCTGAAATGGACAGCTTGCGCATAAAAAATGAAGTTGTTGCTTATGATAGAGAATTAAACATTTACGACCTGTTGTTTAGATATGGTGTAAGAATCAACCCCAATTTATTGATGGACTTACAATGTGATTACATTCCTTTTGATGTAAACGGTAATGGTCAATTTGAATTTTTACCTTGGAATTATTTTCCGGTACTCGAATCGGCAGACAATCACCCCATCAACAAAAACCTTGGTTACGTAGCCGGAAAATTTGTAAATGGGATAGACACCATTGAAACACCGGGCATTGAAAAAACGGTGTTGCTGCATAGCTCGCCTAATGCACGGCTCATTTCCTCGCCTGCGATTATCAGCGGGAGTCAAAATGTTACAGCACCCGAAGATCAAAACTATAGAACAGCCAATGTTCCAGTTGCTGTTTTGCTCGAAGGGAAATTCAAATCCTTTTTTGCAAACCGCCTTACGTCCGCATTGAATGATTCTTTAATAAAAGCTGACATGGCATTTCTTCCAGCTTGTACCAAAGACAATAAAATTGTAGTGGTTTCTGATGGCGACTTATTGCTAAATAGCGTATCAAAAGGAAATGAACCCTTAGCAATGGGTATGAATATGTACACCTTCGGCACACAAAGGGCTTTTCCTTTTGCCAATAAAGATTTTTTATTGAACACATTGGATTACCTCATCAATGAAAATGATTTATCTGAAGCAAAAAACAAAGACTACACTTTAAAACTATTAGACACCAAAAAAATAAACGCAGAAAAAACGCAATGGCAAGTTGTAAATATCGCAATTCCCATTTTGTTGGTTATTGTTTTTGCTTTGATATTTCAAGGCTTGCGTAAAAGAAAATACGCGCGTAAATAATTATGGATAATTCACAGTTAATTTATTTGGTTTTTGGCATCATCGTTCTTGTAGCGTTGGTATTCGATCTTGGATTATTGAGTAAGAAAAATAAAGCCATCACCACCCAAACCGCTCTTATACAAACAGCTTTTTGGGTAGCCATTGCCCTTGGCTTTTTTACTTTTTTATGGATGGAAGAGGGAAGAAAACCTGCATTGGAATACCTCAGTGCCTATCTGATGGAATGGAGCTTGAGCATCGATAATATTTTTGTTTTCATCATCATCTTTAGCGCATTCAAAGTAAGAGAAAAGTTTTACGGTAGGGTACTGTTGATTGGTATTTTAATGGCCATTTTCCTGAGAATTATTTTCATTACAGTTGGCGTTACCTTGGTCAATCAATTTCATTGGTTGCTCTATGGATTTGGACTGTTTCTACTTTTTACAGGATATAAAATGTTTACTTCAAATGAGGATGAAACATTTGTCCCACAAGAATCAAAAATATATCGCCTGCTGAAAAAGTTTTTGCCATTGGTGGCACACGATGGAAATGGGAAATACATTGTAAGAGAAAATGGCAAGCCAGCATATACCACATTATTTGTGGTGGTTGTGCTTCTTGGCGCCATAGATTTGGTATTTGCTTTGGATTCTATCCCTGCAGTGATGGGCATTTCGCAGGATAAACTCATCATATACAGCTCCAACACTTTTGCGGTTTTGGGTTTGCGCAGCTTGTTTTTTTTGCTGAGAGGAGCCGTTTCCAAATTTGATTATTTGCAACAAGGTATCGCCATTGTACTTATATTTATTGGTGTTAAAATGCTTGCAGAACATTGGATTAATCATTGGCTCAGCAAAGATATTCAGGTACTTATTTCGTTGTCTGTAATTGTGCTTTGTATCAGCGGCTCTATTCTATATTCCATCAGCCATCAAAAAAAAGGTACACCAAAAGACAAACCCATTTAACCCTACATTAAATTGAATTATACCATTTCCGATATCATTGGTGCAACATCATCGGTTGTTTTACAACAACCCAATAATGAACACATCGCACATGTCATCATCGATAGCAGGAAATTGTTTTTTGGACGCCAAACTTTATTTGTTTGTTTGTATGGCCCACGAAGATCGGGTGCAGATTTTATTCCTGATTTATATGAAGATGGGGTACGCCATTTTTTGGTTGATGAAACCTTTAATCTTGCATTGTTGACGCGTTATCCGGAGGCCAATTTTCTTCAGGTAAAAAATACCTTACACGCGTTGCAGTTGCTTGCTGCATTTCATCGATCACATTTTACATACCCCATTATTGGTATTACTGGTAGCAATGGAAAAACCATCATCAAAGAATGGTTGTATCAACTCCTTCACCAAGATTATAAAATCGTTAGAAGCCCCAAAAGTTACAATTCACAAATCGGTGTCCCATTGAGTATTTTACAAATGGATGAATTGTTCAATTTGGGCATTTTTGAAGCAGGTATTTCGATGCAAAATGAAATGCCGTCTTTACAAAAAATGATAGATCCTGCCGTAGGTATACTCAGCTTTATTGGCAACGCACATCAGGAAGGATTTGCCTCTGTTCAACAAAAAATTGAAGAAAAACTGCAACTGTTTTGTGATAGCAAGGTTTTAATTTATTGTAGCGATGATCCTTTGGTAAATGAATCTGTTGCTGCATTTCAACAGCAACATCCCCAATTACAGCTGCTAGATGTTGGTAAAAATCCGGCATCTTATGTATACATTTCAAACATTGTTAAAGGAAGAGCACACACCACCATTTATTGTACCCACAACCAAAACACACATCAATTCGATCTTCCATTTATTGATGACGCTTCTATTTTCAACGCACTTATTTGCTGCACAACGATGCTGCACTTGGGCTATACCTTACCCAAAATAAATGTAGCTATTCAGCCACTGCGTTCATTGGAAATGAGACTCGAATTGAAACAAGGCATTAATCAATGTTCCATCATCAACGATAGTTACAGTGCCGATTGGGATTCGTTTTTAATTGCATTGGATTTTCTCTCTTTACAATCGCATCATGTACAAAAGACAGTTGTCTTGAGTGATATCGCTCAATCAAACATGTCTGATGATAAATTATATCAACAAGTGGCAGAGGCATTAACCGCAAAAAAAATCCATCGGTTGATAGGCATTGGTCCACGCATTTGTGCACATGCCCATTTTTTTACCTCCACACCTCAAGTTGAATTTCATGCATCCACTTCATCATTTATTTCAACCATTCCAACACAAGCTTTCTTTAACGAAACCATCTTAGTAAAAGGAGCCCGTATTTTTGAATTCGAAAAAATATTAAAACTGTTAGAGCAAAAACTGCATGACACTGTATTGGAAGTCAATCTAAATGCAATTCGACACAACCTCAAACAATATCGGCAAGGACTTGAAAAAGATGTGAAACTAATGGCAATGGTAAAAGCATTTAGTTATGGAAGTGGGTCT
>CAIQHJ010000217.1 GCA_903871575.1 uncultured Bacteroidota bacterium | reverse complement strand
CCAGTGATATCTACCAATGCGGGCGGTTTACCCGAAATTAATGTGCATGGTGTTACTGGGTTTATGAGCAATATTGGCGATGTTGCAGATATGAGTAGAAACGCAATTTATATTTTATCCAATCAAGAAAGATTACTGCAATTCAAATCGAATGCATTGGCACAAGCTAAACAATTTGGCATCAAAAATATTGTACCGCAGTACGAAAAATTATATAGTAGTTTGCTTGTATAAATTTATCCTAGCAGCCTTCTTCGTTTGAAGAAAATTTGATGAAAATTTTGGGTGGTGTGATTTCCAATTGCGTTATGTTGCAATATTGCATAATGACAAATCGTAAAAATTAATATACAAATCATCATCGCATTAGACTTACCGTCTTCTCAACCATTTCTCGGGATCGTAATTGCTATTTTCATTGCTGATGTAAAAATCTATTGCACCTACGCCATCAAAATTGGCTGCCACCCTACCCAGCGATTGTCCTGTTTTTATTTGCTGGCCCTTTTGTACACTAACTCCTGTTAAATTACTATAGGTGGTAAAATATCTACCATGTTGGATAATAATAACCATCATGTCATCTACTGGAAAAACAGAATTCACTGTGCCATCAAAAACCGCTTTTACGGTACTGCCTACCTCAGATGAAATGGTAACAGAAGTAACATCCATCACAGTTCCACTGGGTAAGGTATTCTTGCCATAATGCATCAATACCATTCCCCTGTCACAAGGCCAAGGAAGCGAGCCCCTGTTTTTTTCGAAATTCTCATTCAAGGCAATATTATCTGCATTCAACAACACACTCTCCATTTTGGGTGCCGCTTTAGGTGTAGCAACAACAGCAGGCTTTGTAATTGGCTTTCCGGGGTTGGCTTTCGCGTTTCGCTCTGCTTCTAATCTTAATCTTTCTTTCTCTGCATTCGCTTTTGCCATGGCTTCTTCCCTAGCTTTCAATTGTGCTTTTTTGATGGCAGCAGCAATGGCATTGTTTACCTTCTGCATTTGTTTTTGTTTTGCTGCAATTTGACTATTCAGCTGCTTCCCTTGTTTCTTTAATTGGGCAATGATCCTATCCTTTTCTTTTTGTTGTGTCTCCAATTCAGCCATCTCTTTACTTTGCACCTCCAACACTTCATTCTTTACTTTCTTTGCACCCGATAAATCTTCTATCCGTTTTTTTCTAAGTGTTTGGGTGCGAATGATATTCTGACCTTGCATTTCTCTATATGTTCTGTAACTTTTCAAATACGAAATACGCTTGATGGCGTCATTGAAATTGGCTGCCGAAAAAATGAAATTTAAAAAGTCATAATTGCTTCTGTTTTTATACGCATATACCATACTCTTGGCATATTCCTGTTTCAAGGTATCCAACAACTTGTCGTAACGACGAATGTCTTTTGAAATTAAATACATGTTGTCATTCAAAACATTTAAATCCCTGTTGATGTTATCGATTACCTTGTCTTGTAAATTAACCTTGCGGGAAATCAAATTGAATTGTAGGAGATTCTCTTTTGTTTGCGATTTATTTTGATTCAACAGCTTTTCTGTTTCTTCAATTTCTTTCTTCAACTGTTGACGCTGTTTCTCCAGTTCCTCTCTGCTTTGTGGTTGCGCTATTGCAATAACAGAGATGCATATGAAAAAGAAAAATGAAAAAATATGTCTTGTCATGAATTGAATTTAATGGGTGTTACAAAAATACAATCCCTTTGTATATAAAATCGATTATTCCAATGTTTGCAAATAACATTTATTTGCTGATATAATTTTTAGGGACGTTAAAACCTACCGACAATTCTTTGTTAAACTCATATTGCTTGAATTTCATTTTTATGTCGAGTTTGGTTTTTTCGGAAACGGAAATTTGTCTGGAAGTTGAAAAAAATATGCCATCCAACATTTCATAATCATCGTATGTAATGTCTGCTGTTCTGTTTCTTGATATATCCAAATCATCCATTTTGCTATGAATCATTACTTTTTTATCTCCTGTTAGTGTAAATAAATTTTTGAAAAAAGGATCGATGGTTGACACTAAAATGTTGTTGTCTACCTTTCTAAAAGAACTGATGCTATCACTGATAAAAATCGGGTTTCCAACAATGAGGTTCTCTAATGTTTTGTAATCAAATGGAATTTGTGTTACCTCTTGCAAGTAATCGAGCGAGCGGTATTGCACTTCTTTTTCTTGTTTGTTGATAAGGATTACGCTGTCTTTGGTAACCAGCACCCTGTAGATTTCTACATTCAAAATTGTGGCAGACAAAGAAATCCAAATGGCAGAGTCTTTAATTATTTTTACGACTACAGAAATATCCTGATTTTTTCCATTGGCACCTTCTGAGTCAACTTTAATTTTAGCGTTGAATGTTTTGAAATCGATTTGGTTGTTGGTAAACTGATGAAACACGGCCTTCATCTTCGCAATAGAATCCTCTACATCTTTATTGATGATTACCGGTGTTAGTTCCTTAGGTTGGATGACTTTATTGATTTGCTTGGTAGAACTACAACTGGCCATGAATAGCAAGCAGGCCACTAAAAGATATATTGGATGTTTCATTGAATTGATTATGTAGCTATGTTATTGAATGCCGGTGTGTCCAAAACCGCCGTCACTTCTTTTTGTTTCTGAAATATTATGTACCAGTATAAAATTTGCTTTTTCAGTTTTTGCCAAAACCAACTGAGCTATTCTGTCTCCATTTTGGATCAATTGCTGTTCATTGCTCAGGTTGATCAACAATACTTTTAATTCCCCTCTGTAATCGCTATCAATGGTACCTGGTGTATTTAAGCAAGTGATGCCTTGTTTCAAAGCCAATCCACTTCTTGGTCTGATTTGAATTTCATACCCTTCTGGTATCTCAACATATAAGCCCGATGGTATTAATTTTCTTTCCATTGGCTCCAATGTGATGTCTTCAACAAGAGAAGCTCTAATATCCATACCAGATGATCCTGAGGTTGCATAAGCTGGCAATGGATTGTTTGATTGGTTGATGATGTTGATATGAATCTCCGACATGGTTATTTATCGTTTATGCGTTGCAGTAATACAGTTGCATAGGCCACTAGTCCTTCCTCTCTGCCAACAAATCCCATTTTTTCTGAAGTGGTTGCTTTGATGGAAATGTCATCGATGGTGATGGAAAGAATATCCGAAATAGCTTTACGCATAGCTTCTACATGTGGTGCAATTTTCGGCGCTTCCAAGCAAAGTGTACTATCAATATTTACAACTCGATAGCCTTTTTCAGTAATCAAATCGAAGCTGCGTTGCAATAAAATCTTGCTATCAATATTTTTAAACTCGAGGCTGGTGTCTGGAAAATGTTTGCCAATATCACCTAAGGCCAAGGCGCCAAGCATCGCATCGCAAATGGCGTGTAATAAAACATCTGCATCGCTATGACCAAGTGATCCTTTGTGATGTGGAATTTTAACACCACCAATCCAAAGGTCTCTGCCTACTACAAGTTGATGGAAATCTACGCCGGAGCCGATTCTGTATGACATAATT
>CAIQHJ010000216.1 GCA_903871575.1 uncultured Bacteroidota bacterium | reverse complement strand
TTTACAGCAGCCTTCAACATGTTTACAAATCCGCCTACATTTACTTCGTTAAAATAAACCGGCTCTTTGATAGAGCGAGGCACAGAGCCCAACGCAGCCTGATGACTTACATAATCTATTCCTTCACAAGCCATGTTGCAGGTTTCTTCATTTCTGATGTCACCTTCCATAAATTCAAAAGCGGGAAATGCTCGCAGTATATCTAAGTTCTTTTGAAAACCATTCACCATATTGTCCAACACGCGTACTTTTTTTGCGCCGTTTTTTAGCAGGTATGCTGCAATATGGGAACCAATAAAGCCGGCCCCTCCCGTTACTAAAAAACTATCCTGACTAATGTCTTTTTGATGAAATAATAATTGATTCATTGTTGTTATTGTTGGAATATTGGATGGATATTTTATAAGCTCCAGTATTGTCTGGAATGGATTTTATTTCTGTAGATGCCTTTTAAATCAGCTACTAAGCCCTTAGACTTTGTAATGGAAGCAAAATAAGCATCATCAAATTCTTTGTAGGCATTATGCGGTACCGTTACAATAACAGCATCGTAATCCTGATGTATGTTTGCTGTCAATTCAAATCCATACTCATGCATCAATTCTTCACTATCGGCATGAGGATCGGTTACATCAACATTAATAGAAAATGATTGCAACTCTTTTACAACATCAGCTACTTTACTGTTTCTAATATCACTTACGTTTTCTTTAAAGGTGGCGCCCATCACCAATACCTTGCTATTTTTTACATCTCCGTTATTTTGGATAATGTATTGTAATACTTTTTTGGCAACATAGCCAGCCATTCCATCATTGATGACTCTGCCTGCAAGTATGACCTGGCTATCATATCCCAATTCTTTTGACTTGTAGGTAAGATAGTATGGGTCAACACCGATGCAATGACCGCCAACCAAGCCTGGTTGAAATCTTAAAAAGTTCCATTTGGTTCCTGCGGCTTCCAATACCTCAAATGTGTTGATGTTCATTCTGTCAAAAATGATAGACAACTCGTTCATTAAGGCAATATTCAAATCACGTTGTGTATTCTCAATAATTTTTGCTGCCTCTGCCACTTTTATTGATGATGCTTTGTGCACACCAGCTTTTACAACCAGTTCATACACTTTGGCTATGACATCTAAACTTTCTGCACAACATCCACTCACTACTTTTACAATGGTGGTAATGGTATGTTCTTTATCTCCCGGGTTTATTCTTTCTGGTGAATATCCAATTTTGTAATCTTCCACCATTTTCAAGCCCGATAATTTTTCTATGATGGGCACACAATCTTCTTCGGTACAGCCCGGATAAACGGTACTTTCATACACCACATAATCTCCTTTTTTTATTACTTTACCAATGGTTTCACTGGCGCGTTGAACAGGAATAAGATCGGGTACATTGTGTTCATCAACTGGAGTTGGTACGGCAACAATAAAAAAATTCGCTTTGCGAAGGACATCTAAATCATTTGTAAATTCTATGTCGCAATCATCAAATGCAGCGGATTCCAATTCTTGACTAGGGTCAATTTTATTGCGCATCATTTCTACCCTTTCGGCATTGATGTCGAAGCCAATCACTTTTATTTTTTTGGCAAACTCCAAAGCGATGGGTAATCCCACGTAACCCAGACCAATCACAGCGAGTGTTTTTTCCTTGCTTAATAAATCTTGGTAAATCATTTTTTTGTTTTTTAAGTTTTAATATTTTTTGCTGTTAAACTCTAGTGGTTGTTGATTGAGTTCTTCTTGTGTTAGGCTTTTGAAATAATCATAGGTAATTTTCAATCCTTCTGCACGATTTATTTTGGGTTCCCAGCCCAATAATTCTTTTGCCTTGCTGATATCGGGTCTTCTTTGTTTGGGATCATCTTCTGGCAATGGCTTGTAAACAATTTTTTGCTGTGAGCCTGTTAGTTTTAATATCTCTTCCGCAAAATCTTTTAAAGAAATTTCATCCGGATTTCCAATGTTTACCGGTGACGCATAATCGCTCAATAATAAACGGTAAATTCCCTCTACCAAATCATCCACATAACAAAAACTTCGCGTTTGACTTCCATCACCAAAAACAGTTAGATCCTCACCTCTCAGCGCTTGTCCAATAAATGCTGGCAACGCACGTCCATCATTCAGGCGCATTCTTGGACCATAGGTATTGAATATTCTTACAATGCGCGTTTCTACTTGATGGAAAGTATGGTAAGCCATTGTCATGGCTTCTTGAAATCTTTTGGCTTCATCATATACGCCTCTCGGACCCACAGGATTTACATTTCCCCAATATGCTTCTGTTTGTGGATGCACCAGCGGATCTCCATAAACCTCACTTGTACTGGCTACCAATATTCTTGCATTTTTTGCCAATGCCAAACCCAAACAATTGTGTGTGCCCAATGAGCCTACCTTCAATGTTTGAATAGGAATTTTTAAATAATCAATTGGGCTTGCTGGAGAAGCGAAATGCAATATATAATCGAGGTGGCCGGGTACATGTATAAATTTCGATACATCGTGATGATAAAATTCAAAATCGGGCAAAGGAAACAGATGCTCAATGTTTTTCATATTCCCAGTGATGAGGTTATCCATTCCAATGACATGAAAACCCTCGCGGATAAACCGATCACATAAATGCGATCCCAAGAACCCGGCAGCACCGGTTATTAACACTCTTTTTTTCTGCACGATTTAATTTTTTATGGATTTTCTACCTACGCTTTCGTAATGAAATCCCATGTTTTCCATGGTTTGTAAATCAAACAAATTTCTTCCATCGAAAATGGCTTTTGCTTTAAGCAATCCGGCAATTCTTTCAAAGTCGGGCGTTCTAAATTCATTCCATTCTGTTGCTATAATTAACGCATCTGCATCTTGCAATGATTCGTATTGGTTTTCTGCGAATGTAATTTTATCTTTCAAAACCATTTTTGAATTGTGCATGGCTTCTGGATCAAATGCCGAAATGGTTGCACCCAATTCGAGCAACGCATCTATCATATAAAAAGCTGGCGCTTCTCTAATGTCATCGGTGTTGGGTTTAAAAGCCAAACCCCAGATGGCAAAATGTTTGCCTTTGATATCGTCGTTAAAGAATGATTTTATTTTTGGAATCAAATGTAGTTTTTGAATTTCATTCACATCCATCACCGCTTTCAAAATTTTGAAATCATAATTCAAGTCCATAGAAGACTTTGCCAACGCTTTTACATCTTTAGGAAAACAGCTTCCTCCGTAACCAATGCCCGGAAATAAAAAACGCTTGCCAATTCTATCATCGCTTCCAATACCTTTTCTAACCATATCCACATCTGCACCCAATCTTTCACACAATTGCGCAATTTCATTCATGAAACTAATTTTCACCGCTAAGAATGCATTGGCAGCATATTTTGTTAACTCAGCCGAATGTTCATCCATAAATATCAATGGGTTTCCCTGACGAACAAATGGTGCATACAAATCGTTCATGATTTTGATGGCTTTATCTGATGTCGTTCCAATGACTACCCTATCTGGCTTCATAAAATCATCTACGGCTACACCTTCCCGTAAGAACTCAGGATTGCTCACTACATCAAAAGCATTTTCAATAGGCGAAGTGGCCGAAGCCAAAATTGCAGCTTTCACTTTTGCAGCTGTGCCCACTGGTACCGTACTTTTATCAACAATAACTTTGTAATCATCTGTATGTAAAATGGTTCCCAATTGATTTGCTACACCAAGAATGTAAGACAAGTCTGCGCTACCATCTTCGCCCGGAGGTGTAGGTAAGGCCAAAAATATAACCTGTGCATTTTTCACTGCAGCTTCAATCGAAGTAGTAAAATGTAAACGCCCTTCTTTTTGATTACGCAAAAATAATTTTTCGAGCCCTGGTTCAAAGATGGTAATCTGACCGCTTGATAATTTGTTTACTTTATTGATGTCAATGTCAACACAAGTCACATCATTACCGGTTTCGGCAAAACATGTTCCTGTTACCAAACCCACATATCCTGTTCCGATTACAGCTAATTTCATTTTGTTATTGATTTAAAAATTCTAAAATGGTGTTGATGATAAAATCCTGTTGTTCGTGATCTAACTCTGTATGTATGGGCAAGGAAATCACGCGCTCCGTTAGCCAATCTGTTATTGGCAATTCAAACTCGTTTCCACCAAAGGCTTCAAACATCTTTTGGCGATGCGCAGGTACAGGATAGTAAATCATTGATGGCACGCCTTTTTCAGCTAAAAACTGATGAAGCGCATCTCTGTTTACATCATGTAAAATCAAAGTGTATTGATGAAATACATGTTTGTTGTTGGCTGCTCTGTAGGGGATTTCAATTTTTGGATTGGAAGCGAATGCTGCATCATAATAATCTGCTGCTGTTCTTCTTGCGGCAATGTATTCGTCGAGGTGCTCCAATTTTATGCTGAGTATAGCGGCTTGCATGGCATCCAATCTGGAGTTACAACCAATAACATCATGATAGTATCTTTTGCTTTGACCATGAGATGCAATCATTCTAATTTGATCGGCCAACGCGTCGTCATTGGTAAAGATGGCCCCACCATCACCAAAGGCTCCCAGATTTTTGGATGGATAAAATGAAGTACAACCAATATCGCCGATGGTGCCTGTTTTTTTGATGCTTCCATCCGAAAACTGGTAATCATTGCCAATGCCTTGTGCGTTGTCTTCAATCACAAATAAATTATGTTTTTTGGCAATTTGCATAACCGTTTCCATGTCGGCTGCATGTCCATACAAATGAACCGGAACGAT
>CAIQHJ010000215.1 GCA_903871575.1 uncultured Bacteroidota bacterium | reverse complement strand
CCATGCAAAAACCTAAACAGTTTTTTGGAGCTGCTCGTAAAATAGAATTCGGTGGATCATTGACTATCATTGCAACAGCTCTAGTGGATACTGGAAGTAAAATGGACGAGGTGATCTTTGAAGAATTTAAGGGTACAGGTAATATGGAATTGCAACTGGATAGAAGATTATCTAATCGTCGTATTTATCCAGCGATTGATATTGTTTCATCGTCTACTCGTAGAGATGACTTGTTGCTTGATAAAGAAACATTCCAACGGATGTGGGTATTGCGTAAACACATGGCAGATATGAATCCAGAAGAGGCATTGAATACTTTATTGAAGAATATGAAGGGAACGAAAGATAATGCAGAGTTTTTGACTTCGATGAATGGGTAGGGCCCCCTCGGTCCCCCCGAATCCTGAGACTAAGTGGAATTAGGAATTGGGATGCAGACGAAGGTCTCTGACCGAGTCAAAAGAACTAGCTCGTTTGCATCATTATCAAATTAAAAGAAGAGCCTATACTAAGGCTCTTCTTTTTTGTATTTTCAACGCAAGGTATCGGGGCAGGTTTTTTAGTAAATCTTGAAACGCTTGTACATTTTTGAATTTTCTACATATTTTAACGACAGCGCTTTGTTATGTTTAAATAGTTAACAAAAAACAATTCGAGAAGAAAAAATAACTCAAAAGGTGGGTTTACAAAACTAGATTACATCGGGATATCCATTGTATTAATTGTCTTTTTTGTAGCTGTATTTTATTTGGTATTTGATGCTATATTTTCTAATTGATTTCTGACCGATTTTTTAGCATAATAATATAATTTTAAATCTTTAGAATCGCCTGCCAATTAGTGGTGGGCGCTTTTTTTTATCACAACCTTTTAAACTTATTGAACCTCTGAAACCTTTGAAACCTTTTACCAAAACAAAACATCTATCTTAGCATTTCTTAAAAATGCCGGTTAAAAAAATCACGATATCAGAATTCATTGCCTTGTCAAAACAGCACCATGTTGTGGATGTGAGAAGTCCGGGCGAATTTACACATGCCCATTTTCCTGGAGCATATTCTTTGCCGCTGTTTACAGATGAGGAAAGGAAAGTAGTTGGTACTGCATATAAACAACAAGGAAAACAAAAAGCCATAAAAATTGGATTGGAATATTTTGGTTCTAAGATGAACCAAATGATAGAAGCGGCAGAAGCGATATGCAATGAACAACAAATATCAACAAAAACTATTTTGGTTCATTGCTGGCGTGGAGGCATGCGAAGCGCAGGTGTAGCTTGGTTGTTGGACTTGTATGGATTTGACGTATACACATTAATTGGGGGATATAAAACATTTCGAAATTGGACACTCCAACAAATGGAAAATCCGTATCAATTTAATGTGCTTGGTGGATATACAGGAAGTGCCAAAACCGAAATGTTACATTGTATCAGAGCTGCACAGCATGCAGTGATAGATTTGGAAGGGATTGCCCATCACAAAGGATCTGCATTTGGAGCAATAGGTCAAAGCCCTCAGCCATCGCAAGAAATGTTTGAAAACACACTGGCACTCCAACTTTATCAACAAACACAACATAACTTACAACAGGTGGTTTGGGTTGAAGATGAGAGCCAAAGAATTGGTAATTTGAATATCCCACACTCGCTTTGGAAAACCATTAGAAATTCGCCATTGTATTTTATGGATATTCCATTTGAACATCGACTCAAATTCATTTTTCAACAATATGGACATCTCGAAATTCAATCTTTAATTGATTCTACAAAGAGAATTGAAAAACGATTAGGGCCCAATGAAACTAAAATAACCATACAATATTTAAAAGAAAACAATATTGATGCTGCATTTTCATTGTTGCTTCAATACTATGATAAAATGTATTTGGCAGCATTACAAAAGAGAGATAATGTACAATCTAAAATAAAGCGATTTGTTTTCAATGAAGTAGAACCCGATCAAAATGCAGCAGCTTTAATAACCCAATTAAAAGACAACAATGGAACAATCAATTAAACTAACCCAATTTTCAAGAGGAGCCGGATGCGGATGTAAAATAGCGCCTAATGTTTTACATGAAATATTGCATTCATCTTCAGTTTCGTCTACTGATGTCCGTTTGATAGTAGGCAACGGTACAAATGACGATGCTGCAGTGTATGATATTGGTGATGACAAAGCGATTATTTCTACTACAGATTTCTTTATGCCTATTGTAGACGATGCTTTTGATTTTGGACGCATTGCTTCTGCCAACGCTATCAGTGACGTATATGCGATGGGTGGAAAACCCTTAATGGCTATTGCGATTTTGGGATGGCCAATAGAGAAATTGCCGGCAACGCTTGCCCAACAAGTGTTAGAAGGCGCAAGAGAAATTTGTAAGCAAGCAGGAATTCCATTGGCAGGTGGCCATAGCATAGACACCGTTGAACCGATGTTTGGCTTATCTGTCACAGGTATCGTCAATAAAAACAACATCAAAAAAAACAACACCGCAGCAGCAGGTGATTTTATTTTTATAACAAAGCCAATTGGGTTGGGTATTTTATCTACCGCAGAAAAAAGAGGAGAGATTAATCCGGAAAGACAAGCACTGATGATTTCATTAATGACGACATTAAATACAATTGGAGAACAGTTGGCATCAGTAAAGGGTGTAACCGCGATGACAGATGTAACAGGTTTTGGCTTGCTTGGTCATGCTATTGAAATGGCGGAAAGTGCGAATCTTTCTATTGATATATTTTATTCATTGATTCCTGTTGTAGACGGTGCAAAAGAATATTTGGCTAAACGTATTGTACCAGATGCTACCTATAGAAATTGGAACAGCTACAGCACAAAAACCAGTTTTGAAAAAGGAGTGAATGTAATGGAAGCATTTAATTTATTGCCCGACCCGCAAACGAATGGGGGACTTATGTTTTCCGTTAATGAAGCGTCGATGGATGAAGTAAAGCAGATGTTAGTAGCGCATGGATTGGAAATGTTTGTGGAGCCGATTGGGAGATTTGTGGGTAAGAGAGAGAAAGTGGTGGAGGTGAAGATGTAGGAAAAAGGGCGTTTTATTTTTTAATGTAGGCTTTGCAATTATGCAATATTGTAATATTACGTATATCTGAATAAGATAGCCAAATAATTTTAATGATTTTTATTCATCTGTACTGAACTTTATTCAAACATTTACAGCTGGATTATTTCCTCAAAAATTTCCAACAGTGATCTTAATATTATCATAGCGTGTAGCGATGAAATTTCCGGTAATTTGAATGACTTGTGACTGTTGAATTAAACGCGAAGGAAAAATTACAGTAGAGGTAAAGGGATTAAAATGAATGATTTTAGATTTTGCATAATTGCAAATATGTAATATTGCGACAAGATTTTTCTGCGAAATTCATTTTAAATTTTCAATCCAATTTCACGAATCAGCGCTAATTTTTATCTCCTAATAGTTTGTCTATTTCACGTGCCAGATCATAATCTTTTTTTGTAACTACGTCTCCAGCATCATGAGTGCTCAACCAAATTTCAACAACATGGTAAGTGTTTGTCCATGTAGGATGATGATTCTGTTTTTCGGCAACAATTGCTACCCTTGTCATAAAACCAAATGCCTCAACAAAATTGCTAAATGTAAACTTTTGATACAGTGTATTGTTTTTTTCTTGCCACATCATCGAAAAAATTTAAAAAATTAAATGTTGTTTGTGCTTTATTTGCTCGTTTGATAATTCGTAAATGAACTGAATAAACGGCATTTGTTTGATGTCTTGTTGCAACGCTACAATTTCTGCTTTGCTGATATCTTCCCCTTTAATTAACCACAAAAAATCTAAATGTTTAAACTCAGGCAATAAATATTCTCCATTGTTTTGATTGTGGTAAATATAGTAAGCATTTGATGTTTGTGGAATGGGATATTCATAAATAGAAAAAAAATAATTCCTGGTTTTTTTTCTAAGTTCAATTTCCAGCTCACTGTTCAATCGAAAAGAACAACCCAATTGTTGATTGACTTGCCAAGCAAATTGATAATTTTTTATGGATGCAACAATGCCAAATAAATGCGCATCTTCAAAAAATTCATCAGCCAACAATTCATTGTCTATTTTTAATTTCATCTTTGAAATGATCTTTTAATATTTTCAAGCATTAAGTTCGTATTTTTTAATTAAAATGTCACCATCATTTGAAGTGAATCATTTCCTCTTTTTATTTTAACGGCAGTTGTTTCTCCTTTTGAAAATTTATTGAGTGCATGCATGTATGTTTGAACATCGCTTACCAAAATATCGCCCAACTGAATAATTACATCACCTGTTTTTATGCCTGCTTTTTGTGCTGGACGATTATCGCTTACACCATCTACTAAAACACCATTTCCACTAAACGTATAATCAGGCATGATGCCCATTGTTACTTTAAACGAACTTTTACCCATGGCAGCCGCTTCTCTTGTTTTTAAAAATGGAACTTTATCCAACTCAACCGTTTTGTCTATCAATGTTTCTATGTAACGAATGATTTTTGCTTCGCCATCAAAATTAATTTTGTCTGCATCATCTGATGGTTTGTGGTAATCGCTGTGCGTTCCAGTGAAGAAAAACAAAACGGGCAAATCTTTTCTATAAAACGAAGTATGATCACTTGGTCCGCTTCCTGCACTGTCAATTTTTATTTTAAAATATGGATCGTTGTTGTTGATGATTTTACCCCAAACTGGCGACGTTCCAAATCCGCCTATCGTTAATCCGTGTGTGCTGTCGTTTAAACGGCCAACCATGTCCATGTTTATCATGTAGTTTACGTTGTTGAGGCTAATCGGACAATGCTCTACAAAATATTTAGAACCATATAAACCAAGCTCTTCACCAGAGAAAGCAGCAAACAAATAATTGTATTTTTTATCGCCTTTATTTTTTATAATTTTTGCTAAAGCAATCAAAGCAGCTGTACCACTGGCATTGTCATCGGCACCGTTATGAATCATTGGCGTACTTCCTACATAAAGCGAATTTTTATCTTCACCATAACCCAAATGATCATAGTGTGCGCCCAAGATAATGGTGTTTTCGGCTCCGTTATTGATGAATCCACCAACATTAAATCCTGTTTTTATTTTTGGCGCAATTTCTATTTCCACCAAAAGTTGATGTTGCAAATCGCTGCTTTTTTTAATTTCCTCAACAATGCTTTTTTTACAAACCATCAACATCGCTTCTAATGATTCTCTTTTATTTTTATGATCGAAAGCAATGGTTATTCCGGTATCATTGGCATTGTAAATAAATATTGCTTTTGGATGTTTGCTTTCGATTGTCTGCTTTATACTTTTATATAATTCCTCATCAAAATCATAGTGCGGATTTCCAATGCTGTCTTGAATTAATTTACCCAAATCAAAAAAAGCTATATCATTATTAATTGATCCAATGGTTTCATTTCCATTTTTGGAGTACGGCAATGGAAAATATCCAATACCGGATTCAAACATTTCATTTTTGTTGTTGAATTCAATTCTATTGCTTTTATACATGACACCTTCATTCACTTCGAAAACTTGCACAAATATTTTACCAGTTTGATGATTTGTATAATCTGTACTTGAATTGAATAGAGGATCTAAACCAATATCATTAAATGATTTTGCAATAAAATGACCAGCTATACTTTCGCCAATCGTTCCTGTTCTTCTGCCTTCAAGCTTATCATCGGCTAAAAAATAAATCGATTTCTTTATGCTTTTTAAAATGCTTTTATCAGATTGAGCAAATGTGCAATTGCAATAAAAAATGGTAATCAATAAAAAATACTTCATTATATAAAAATTGAGTTGTAAAGGTAATCATCTCGTTCTTTCTTTAATTCGTAAAGCAAATAAATGACAATCGTGTTACTTTTGTGCATTAACTCGAAAACAGTTGAATACAAACTTTCATATTGCATTAGTAGGAAATCCCAATGCGGGGAAAACCTCTCTATTTAATGAGCTTACAGGGATGCATCAGAAAGTGGGAAATTTTCCGGGTGTGACAGTAGACAAAAAAGTGGGTAGTTTTCAGGTGGCGCCAAATATGCAGGTAAATTTGATTGACTTGCCAGGAACGTATAGTCTTTATCCTAGAAGAGCAGATGAATGGGTTGCCTATAAAGTATTATTGCAACAGGATGAATTGATAAAACCAGACATGATTTTGCTCGTGGCCGACGCGAGTAACTTGCGTAGAAATCTGCTATTTTGTTCTCAAATCATCGATTTAAAAATTCCAGTTGTAGTGGCATTAACGATGACAGATTTGGCAAAGGAGAAAGGTATGAAGATTGATGTACCGGGATTGGAAATTGAGTTGGGTGTTTCAATTATACCTGTCAATCCAAGAAAACAAAAAGGAATAGAGACATTAAAAAAAGCGATAGAAAATGTTATCGTCAACAATTCAAAACCATCGAGCGCAGAATTTATATACAGTTCTATGTTGGCACCCAAAGCCATTTCTGAAGTGCAACAACTGTTTCCAGCATTAAGTAACTATAAGGCCATTCATTATTTAATCAATCATGAATCGTTTGCAATAAGTGCTGCGCACAATAATGCTATAGAAAAGATTGAGCTGCGCAACAAATTTAATCCAACCAAAACCCAAGCAGAAGAAATCATGCAGCGGTATGCTCGGATTAAGCACATCATGCAACAAACGGTGGTAGAATCTGATCCGTTACAAAAGTCATTGCGAACCGAAAAAATGGATAATTTTTTATTACATAAAACATGGGGCTATGTAATCTTGCTTTCGGTATTGTTTTTATTGTTTCAGTCTGTATTTTGGCTGGCCAAGTTTCCAATGGATTTCATCGAATGGATTTTTGGAATATTGGGTGGATGGTTTACTACTATGTTGCCCAATAATTGGTTGGGTGATTTGTTCATCAATGGTTTTTTAGCCGGCTTGAGTGGTATCATGATTTTTGTTCCTCAAATCATGATTTTATTTGGTTTGATAACATTGTTGGAAGACAGTGGTTATATGGCTCGCATTAGTTTTCTTACAGACAAGTTGATGCGTAAATCTGGATTGAATGGTAAAAGTGTAATGCCAATGATAAGCGGTTTTGCTTGTGCGGTGCCTGCCATCATGAGTGCAAGAAACATTGAAAATAAGAAAGAAAGGTTGCTCACCATCATGGTAACGCCCTTGCTTAGTTGTAGTGCAAGATTACCTGTTTACACCATTTTGATTTCTTTGATCATTCCTTCACAAATTTATTTGGGATTTATCAGTTTACAAGGATTGGTGATGATGGGATTGTATCTTTTTGGAACAATGATGGCATTGCTTGTGGCATGGGTGATGAAATGGTTTATACGCTCCACAGAGAGAAGTTTTTTCATTTTAGAATTACCAACGTATCGAAGTCCGAGGTGGAAGAATATGTTTTACACCATGTATGAAAAAGCAAGAATATTTGTATTCGATGCAGGTAAAATTATTATGCTCATCAGTTTGTTGTTGTGGGTATTGAGCAGTTTTGGTCCGGGTGAACAAATGCAGGAATTGAAAAAAGCATATGCACAAAAAATAGAAGTGGTGCGTAAAGAAGAAAAAGCGTCTATGCTTAGAGAACAAAAAAATGAATTGCTACAACATTCGTATGCAGGCATTATTGGTAAACAATTGGAACCTGCGATACAACCATTGGGCTTCGATTGGAAAATCGGTATAGCATTAATCACATCTTTTGCTGCACGCGAAGTTTTTGTAGGAACAATGGCTACATTATATAGTGTGGGGGAAAATGAAAGCGGCGACAATAAAACCCTTACACAAAAAATGGCACTAGCGGTTAATGATAAGGGCGAAAAAGTGTATACATTGGCAACAGGTTTATCGTTGCTTATTTTTTATGTGTTGGCGATGCAGTGTATGAGTACAATTGCCATCGTTAAGAAAGAAACACGTAGCTGGAAATGGCCAATTATTCAATTGTTTTACATGACAGGACTGGCTTACTTCTGCAGTCTAATTATTTATCAACTGCTCAAATAAATTACCATTGTAAAGTTTTTCTTGCTTGGTTATACATCCTAGGATAAATTTGTTTATACAATTCGATTAATACCGTTTCTTTTCTAGGAATATTGGTTTGGCTGTTGTTGATGATATTCCAATCTGAGCTTGACAAAGCTCTTTTGTCGCCATTATAACTCGCTGATTCTTGTTGCCATTTGTAATCTTCCCTGTAATTTCTTTGTTCAATATTTTTACCCGAACCCAAATCAACGATGGACAATTCAACATCAGCAAATGCTGAAAAACTATATTTAGTTGTGTTGATGGTAGCACTAACGGTTCGATAAACTGGATGGCCAGCAGTATCGGTTCCAATTTGAATTTGATTGCTCACATTTCTTTGAGTATAGTTGGTTATAGGGATCGGAATGTCAATGTTTTTCAATTTGGTATTGATTACCCAATCGATGTCTACATTCATACTTCTGGCTTCATTGGGGTTAAAAAAAACTGCAGCATATCTATTGCTATTGGAAAGGTCATTGAGCAAATGCTCTTGAAAATAATCATTGTTGCGTTTATTAAAAATAGAAGACCATCCCAATTTATTAAAAAATGAATTGTCTTCCATTGGATTGATAAGCACATTGATTGTGCCATTTTCATATGCGATTTTCATTTGTTCTTCCGCATCTTTAAATTGAGGAATAAAATATTGTGATTTTTGAAATTGATAATACGCAGTCTGCGCATTGTTTCTGCCTGATTTTTGAAGGAATTTCAATCCACTGTCATAATAATCATTGGCTGCTGAATCTTTACAGCTGAGGATATTGGCAGTGTAACTTTGCGGGGTTACCAAAGCAAAAGCGGCTGTAGAATTGATGATGGCATCATATGCATTTTGTAAGTACTGATATTCATCAATGATAAAATCCCATCTGCTTAGTTCTTTCGAGTTTGAATAGGCAAGAATGCTGTTTACATGTTTTTGTTGCACAATTTTATATAATGCAGGTAAGGCTTCGGTTGCATTTGCATCATCTGCATTTTTCTTTAATTTCCGAACAGCTTCTTGTAAAGATTTATCTGCATCATTTCTGTCGAGATATCCTTTTTTACTAGCACATGCAACAAGCAAAAGAGCAGAAATAATAACAAGTAATAAATGCTTCATATTGTGTAATTGAATGAGGGCAAGATAATAATTTTAAACTGCTGTACAAGGTTGATTTAGATGTGCAATAAAAATAGGGGTAGATATAAATTGACAATCATTTATTCATTTATGGGATTTGGATACATGTTGTAAAGAAAATTAAGGTACAGCTCAAGAAATAACAGGGAAAAAAATGGGTTGTTTGGGTTGTGAGGACGTAATATTACAATATTGCAATTTTGCAAAATTGCATTCGACTGCACAAACAAGCCATTGGCCTGCACTTCATTGAATCTGGTGTAAATAAAAACACCCTCATTTCAACAAAAATTCCCGATAGCATTCGATAAAGAAAATTAAGGTACAGCTGAAGAAATAACAGTGAAAAAAATAGGTTGTTTGAGCTGTGGGGACGTAATATTACAATATTGCGATTATGCAATATTGCATAATTGAAATCAACCAATCAAAACTGCCACCCTTCTTTAAATCAGTATAGCATTCAAAACAGTTGCAGCTTAACCTCATCCTTTTAATAACAAGGATAAAGAATATTCGCCTGTTTATACATAAACATCAGTGAACAAACCGTTAGCTCGGGTTCTGTGTATATAAATATGCAATATTGCATATTCGCACAATCCTGACCACAATCACCCCCTCCCTGAAAAATAAATATAGTATTATGTATTGCATAGTACTATATTTATTATATCTTTGACTCGCAATCAGCAACTCAACAATAACCCTAATTACTAATTCATTACTAAAACCAAACAATGAACATAGAAAATACCTCCAGCCAAATGCGAAAAGGAATTCTCGAATTCTGTATCCTTTCCATCATCAAACAAGGAGAAGCCTACCCCTCCGATATCATCGAAAAAATGAAAGCCGCCAACCTCAACATTTTTGAAGGCACCCTTTACCCTTTATTAACTCGTTTAAAAAATGCCGAACTCCTAACCTACAGATGGGTTGAAAGCAACAGCGGACCCCCAAGAAAATACTTCAGCCTTACCGATAAAGGCAACGAATTCTATCAAGAACTCGAAACCACCTGGAACGAATTATCCGAAGCAGTTAAATTAATTACCCAACAAGCATAATATTTATACAATGAAACAAGCCATCAATATCAACTACCACGGCAGAATCATTCCCATTGAAGTGGCCGCTTATGAAATGTTGAAAAATTATACAGAAAGTTTACAACTCCATTTCAATGATGAGGAAGGTAAAGACGAAATCATCAACGACATTGAAAGTCGTATATCTGAACTTTTTCAGGAACAATTAAGCAAAGGTTCTACATGCATAACAGAAAATGATGTAAATGCCATTATTAAAAGCATGGGAAAACCCGAAGAACTGGAATCAGAGCCTGTAATTCATAATAAACAATCAGAAAATAGTAAACAACAAAATGAATCGTCTACCCATAAACGTTTGTACAGAGATGAAAACAATAAATTGCTCGGCGGTGTGTGTGCTGGATTAGCAAATTATTTAAATATCGATATCGTAGTTGTAAGAATAATTTTCATTGTTTTATTTGGCGTAGGATTAATTCCTTACCTGATATTATGGATTGCAGTTCCTAGTTCGGCTTCTAAAGAAATTGGATCAATGCGTAAAAAATTATACCGCGATACAGATGAAAAATTAGTTGCCGGTGTTTGCAGCGGTTTGGCACATTATTTCGGAATTAACGTTTGGATTCCAAGAACACTTTTTCTACTCCCTATTTTAAGTTTGATTTTCGATTGGAATCATTTTCTGTTTAATGTGAGTCCAAGCAGTTTTGTTATTTATCTTATTTTCTGGCTAGTTATGCCAGAAGCCAAAACCACTTCCGAAAAACTGGAAATGAAAGGCGAAAAAGTTGATATGAATTCTATACAAAACGCCATCAATGAAGAAATGAAAGGCGTTAAAGAAAGAGCAGAAAAATTAGGTGCTGTTGCCGGCGAAAAAATAAAAGACATCAGAAAAGATTCGTCCAGTGCTTTAAAAAGATGTATAAACGTTATTATTGATGTAGTGGTATTTATTGTAAAATTCATTTCCTACACAACACTGACCATGATTGGTTTGGCGCTGGTCATATTTTTATTGGCCATCACATTTGCTTCTTTCGTAGCTGTTCCATTTAAGGATTTTATATTAAGCGGATTTTGGCAAAACAGTTTTGCATTAGGTACGCTTTTGTTCTTTATCATCATTGCTGCGGTTGGTATCATCGTTGCCTTGATAAAAAAGATTGCCGGTATCAAAACAAAGAACAAATGGGTAACCACTACATTCATTGCTTTATGGGTGTTGGGCTGGATTTCTTTGTTTGGATTGGCTTCAACCTTAGGCAGTGATTTCTCAAAAGTTAGTCATCGTGACAATAATGAAAAAGAAATTTCCATCACTCAGCCCTTGAATGGAAAGCTAATCGTGAAGTTGAATAAACACCCTTATTTCTATGATGGAAAAGACAATAACATCAACTTCTTTGAAGCGTTGAATTTATTTGAAGATTCTATTTTTATTGATAATGTAGATATCAAAGTATTGCGATCATTGGACGATTCATTTCACATCAGAATGGTGAGCTCAGCACATGGGAATACAAGATTTAGCGCAGATACTACCGCAGCTGCCATAAAAATAAATATGGTACAAACAGACAGCATAGTGACAATCGATCAAGGCATCTTTATCACTAAAAAACAAAAATTCAGAAACCAGCAAGTAGCTTTTCTCATCAGCGTTCCGGTAGGCAAAAGCATCAGTTTACCAAAATCAAATAGCGTTTCTAATTATAATGATAATGTTTGGGTATTTCAAAATTGGTACAATGAAAGCAAATTAAATCAAACGTTTCAGATGACTGATGAAGGATTGAGAGAGATTGATAAGCTGGATAGGCCGGATAAACTGGATGATAAGATAAATGATAGGCTGGATAAGCTAGATAAGATGGATAAGTTAGAAAAGCTGCATAAGTTGGATTCATTGATTGAAATGGAGAAAAAATTAGAACAAGAAGTTAAGAAACAAGAAGTAGTTTTTCATCTATAGGGCTCCCCAAAAAATAAACCAACAACCCTACAAAAAGCCGGAATTCAACTTCCGGCTTTCTTATTTGTACAGCAACAAAATTTCTATCATTTTACTATACCTTTGCCACCTAAAATTTCATCATGAAAAGTACGCCATTCACATCCAAACACATCGCATTAGGAGCCAAAATGGCTTCATTTGCTGGCTTCAACATGCCCATTTCCTACACCGGAATAAATGACGAGCATGCTGCTGTTAGAAAAAACGCAGGTGTTTTTGATGTTAGTCATATGGGTGAATTTATTCTAAAAGGTCCCAACGCACTCGAACTCATTCAACTTCTTACGAGCAACGACGCTTCAAAACTAACAAAAGGCAAAGCTCAATACAGCTGTTTGCCAAATGACGAAGGCGGAATTGTAGATGATTTACTGGTGTATTGCTTGGAAGAAAATGCTGCCTATATGTTGGTGGTAAATGCCGGAAACATTGATAAAGATTGGAATTGGATTGCCAAACACAACACAAAAGATGTTGAGATGCACAATATTTCCGACAAAACCGCTTTGTTGGCCATTCAAGGTCCAAATGCTACTAAAATATTGCAATCGCTTACCTCAATGGATTTGCTCAATTTGGCATACTACACTTTTGTGAGAGGAACTTTTGCTGGCGTAGAAAATGTTTTGATCAGCGCAACTGGATACACTGGCGCTGGCGGCATAGAAATATATTTTGAAGACAAAGACAATGATGCTGATTTGATTTGGAATGCCATATTCGAAGCAGGCGCAGCTCAAGGCATACAACCCATCGGATTGGGCGCAAGAGATACACTAAGATTGGAAATGGGATTTTGTTTGTATGGCAACGACATCGACGATTCAACGACGCCAATTGAAGCGGGTTTGGGCTGGATAACCAAGTTTACAAAACCATTTACCTCAAGCACCATTTTTGAAAATCAGAAAAACAACGGCTGCGAAAAAAAGCTCGTTGGATTTGAAATGATCGACAAAGGCATCGCCCGTCACGATTACGAAATCGTAAATGAAGCTGGTGAAGTTATTGGAAAAGTTACTTCTGGTACGCAATCCCCTACTTTAAATAAAGCTATCGGTTTGGGTTATGTGCAAACCTCGTATGCTAAAGTAGAATCTCCCATTTTTATAAACATTCGCAACAATGCTTTGAAAGCAAAAGTTGTAAAAATACCTTTCATTTAATGCCTGATATAAAGAACAAACCAGCACTATACACTTCTTTATCACCCGCACTGTTGCACCTTTACGACATCACCGATAGCATTGTTGTTATCATTGATGTACTGCGTGCAACTTCCACCATTGCCACCGTATTATTCAACGGCGCCAAACACATTATTCCTGTAGACAGTGTAAACGATTGCATTAGAATTGGCAAACAAATTGATGCCATTACCGCTGGTGAAAGAGATGGAAAAGTGGCCGAAGGACTTCAACATGGCAACTCCCCTTTTGAATATCCCTCTTCATTCATAGCTGGTAAAACCTTAGTGCTTACCACAACCAATGGAACCAAACTCTTACACATGGCACTGGCCAAAGGCGCTCATCAAATCATTACCGGCTCCTTTGCCAATTTTGATGCTGTTTGCGATTTTTTAACGCAACAACAAAAACCCGTATTGCTCGCTTGTGCCGCCTGGAAAGATCGTGTTAACATCGAAGACACTTTGTTTGCCGGCGCAGTCGTAAAAAAATTAAACGAACATTTTTCAATTCAATGCGACGCTTCTAAAATAGCAGCAGATTTATATTCCAACGCAGAACACGACATGTTTGCTTTCATGAAAAACAAAAATGCATCACATTTTAACCGACTTTCTGGTTTCGGATTAGAAAAAGATATCCAACATTGTTTAACATTCAATACCGCAAATGTGTTGCCTATTTATGAAGATGGAAAGCTCATCAAAAAATAAATCATCAAAAACGATTACTTCTCCACATTCTATTCTATTGCCTCCATTTACTCGGTTATTTTCCTTTACTTTTGCAAATTGCCTTTTTCACAACCAGCAAAGGCATATTTGTTTACATAAAGCATCAACCCTTTGGCCTTACCACACATCATTAAGCATATTTACAACAACGGAACCGACGAAGTAATTCGACGCGGAAAGAAAATCCATGGATCCGGATTTGTAGAATTGGTAGAGCACGACGAACTCATGAGCAGCGTGGTTTTTAGGGTAAAAGACGATAGCTACAGCACTTTTTATAAAGTGTATATTCAAAAATATGTTGACGCTAAATTGATGTCGCTCCGTTGCAATTGTCCATACAATATGGGCGATATCTGCAGACATGAAACAGCCGCTTTGTTTCGCCTACAAGACATGGCCGATAAAAATATGTTGGGCAATCAGGTTATTCAGTACAATCAATATCATACGGTTGCTAAAATGAAGCACATCGATTTGAAATTGATAAAAATGTTGTGTTCTTCTGCGATGTATGATGAAGCAGAACGAATGCTTCGCTCAAATAAAGCAAACATCATCCAATCGGGCGACGAAAGAGTGGAAGCCGAATTGAAATATAACGGCATCACCTACCCGCTCGTTATTCAAAAAAATGAAGAAAGAAATTTCGACACCTCTTGTACCTGCGCAGAATCTACTCATCCCTTATGCGAACACAAGGTGTTGCTGTTTCTGCAATTGCTCAATGCTTATGGTCCCAATTATTTCGATTCTATTCGCAATTGGGATAAAGAAAAAAATAAACTGCTACAAATTTATGGATACAGTTTAAATGATGACCTCTCCCGAAAATTTGAATTCACTTATAAAGAAGGCAAACCTTTTTTGAAACTCTTGGACCCTTCCATTAAAAGAGTAGCACAAACCGCTACTGCACCATTGCCAACTTCATCAGCTCTTGTTCAAAAACCTACACTGAACGATAACGCACCAATCATTACTGCACCATCCAAAACATTGGGTGTTGTTTTCAACTTCAATGCCAAAACATATCCTTGTTTTACCATCGATGCAGTGCAGGGTGAAGCAGATGAATCACAAAAAAAATTCGTTGGCAAAGTAGAAGCATTGGATTTAACCAAGTTTGTAAACACCGATGTTTTTAGTGAATCAGACAAATACTTATTTCAACAAATCAGAAAATTACAAGATTCAGAAATAAATAAATACTTGAATCGCAATTCTCCGTTTAGCGGCATCTGGGAAAACATCATTCAAAACGAAGGTGAAGAACTACCCGATGAAACCAAAGCATTGATTGCAGAATATTTACATCCCAAGCTTAAAAAAATTTTTGAAGAACAATCTTCCAATTATTTCACTTTCAAGCTGGATGAGAAGAAAAAATTCATCACCAATAACCTCAACGAAATCACGTTAAGCACCGAATGCATTACACCGGTATTTAAAGTTGTTGCTTCCAACAAACACCTCGAAATGATTTGTATGGTAAAAATTGGAAAAGAAACCATTCCATTTAGCAACAACCAATGCCAAAGCAACTTGGTTTTTTTATACGATGATGTGATGTATACCTGGCAAAAAACGGAAGACATTTTACAGGCAGAAAAGTTTTTGCAACAAGGCAATGTGAAACTCACCAAAGCCGATTGGATTCAAAAATTACAAGAAGTTATTTTACCACTCACCAAAGATTATGAAGTAGTATTTGATAAATCTTTGATGAAAGAAATTAAAGGTGGTATTCCCGATATAAAAGTACAGTTGCTAGAAAAAGGCGACTACCTCGTTTTCCAGCCCATTTTCGGTTACAAAGGATACGATGCAAAACCATCTGGTCAGCAAACCATCACCATTCCCGAAGGAGATAAAATTTTAGTCATACACAGAAACAAAGAGGCGGAAAACAGTTTCATTCAAAAACTAGAAGCCTTGCATTCTATGTTTGTACGACAAAACGACAATCAAAGTTTGGTATTGCGAGGGGTTGATGTGCTAAAAAACAATTGGTTTTTCTTGTTCAACGACGCCATGAAGGATATGAAAATTCCGGTCTTTGGATTTGAAGCACTCAGAAACTTCCGATTCAATACAGCACGACCCAATACACATATTCATGTAAGCAGCGGGATGGATTGGTTTGATGCTAAAATTGAAATAGAATTTGGCGAACAGCGTGTAGGCATTGCCGATATAAAAAAAGCACTCGCCGGAAAACAGTCCTTTGTGCAATTGGGCGATGGCACACTCGGCATCCTACCCGATGAATGGCTAAAAAGATATTCACTCTTGTTTAAAGTAGGTGAAGGAAGAAGCGACAAACTTCGGTTATCCCGCTATCATTTGAGTGTGATAGATGAACTCTACGAAAACAGAGATGAAAAGGAAATCAGCTTTGCATTGGATGAGAAATTTGAGAAAATCAGAGCCTTTAAAAACATCAACGAAATTAGCGTTCCCGATACGTTACAAGCCGTATTAAGACCATATCAAATTGCCGGCTATCAATGGCTAAATTACCTCAATGATGTGGGTTGGGGCGGTATCTTAGCCGATGACATGGGTTTGGGTAAAACCGTTCAGGCATTAACCATGCTGCAATATTACAAACAAAGCAATGGCTCTTTAAAAGCCATCGTGATTTGTCCAACCACATTGATTTACAACTGGCAAAATGAGGTAAAGAAATTTACACCCGAACTAACGTATCACGTGCATCATGGAAACACCCGAACCAGAAATCACGAGGAATTAACCAAAAGCAATATCATCATCACCACCTATGGTACATTGAGAAGCGATATCAATGTCTTTTTATCGGTATTGTTTGATTATGTTGTGTTGGATGAAAGCCAGGCCATAAAAAATCCTTCATCTAAAGTTACCAAAGCGGCATCACTGTTAACTGCAAAAAATCGATTATGCATGAGCGGTACGCCGCTTCAAAACAACACGTTTGATATTTTTGCACAAATGAATTTCCTCAATCCCGGCTTATTAGGCAGCATGGAATTTTTTAGAAACGAATTTGCAACGCCCATTGATAAATTTGGCGAACCCGAACAAAAAGAACACCTCCGAAAATTATTATATCCTTTCATTTTGCGCAGAACCAAAGAACAGGTTGCTAAAGATTTACCAGAAAAAACAGAAACCATTTTATTCTGTGAAATGGAACAAGATCAACGATTGATTTATGATGCCTACAGAAACAGTTACAGAGAGAAAATTTTAGGCACCATCGACCAACAAGGTATCGACAAATCTCAACTGACCATCTTACAAGGACTCATGAAACTCCGCCAAATTTGTGATAGTCCGGCTATTTTAAATGAAGAAGACAAGTATCCCAACCATTCCATTAAATTGGATGAATTGACGCGAGAAATTTCTGAGAACATTGGCGAACACAAAGCCTTGGTTTTCTCTCAATTCTTGGGCATGCTCGGACTTATTAGAGAAAAATTGATTCAAGAAAACATTCCTTTCGAATATTTTGATGGAGGCACTTCTGCTACTGATAGAGAAAAAGCGATACAGAACTTCCAAAACAACGAATCTTGCAGGGTGTTTTTAATTTCACTCAAAGCCGGTGGTGTGGGTTTAAACCTTACCGCTGCCGATTATGTATACATCGTAGACCCTTGGTGGAATCCTGCAGTAGAACAACAGGCCATCGATAGAACGCATCGCATCGGACAGACCAAAAACATTTTTGCTTACCGCATGATTTGCGTGGATACCATAGAAGATAAAATTTTGCAACTACAAGAAAAGAAAAAACAACTGGCCAAAGAATTGATTTCAGACGAAACCAGTTTTGTAAAAGCATTAAGCAAAGAAGATGTAGAGTACTTATTCAGCTAATAAAAAAATCCCCGTGGTAAGTCGGGGATTGCTCTTGTGGTTTATAATATCGCTTTATGCAGCAATGTAATTCTTCAATCTTTCAAACTCTCTGTAATTGTTGATAAAAAACAAGTTTTTTATCGCTCTCGCTAATACGATAAATGGTAATACAATAGGGTTCTTTTTCATGATATATAGGATTTGGTTTTACTATTGATATGTCAAAATTAGACGCTTTCTTGCTTTGATACAAGCGGGATTCTGCTGAATTTTCATGACCGTAAAAACACTATTTCAACCTATCGCTCATTCCATTGACCACAGCTCGCTCGCATCTTTTGTCCTTTTTTGTAATACTTAATGTTGTATCCTTCCTGTTGAAGCCTTAACTTTTTAATTACTTTAACCAGCACTTCAACAATGGCTGTTTTCTTTTGCTGTTGATCCGCTATTTTCATACTGTACAAATTTTTCTTTCCTTCACATAAATCCTTTTCAAACATTTAAATAACGGAACGAATGCGGTAATATTGTAACAGAAAAAAAAATTTTCTTTCTTTCACAGCACCTTAACATAGCAAATTTTATTTCGATGATTACCCAATTTCATGCAACATCTATTCTGGTTAATATTAAACTAACTTTTCAACGTTACCTCATTTTTATGGTTGTAATTTTGATCTTCACCAGTTGTCAATCATCTACCCAAAACAATCCCCCACTTGTAAAAAAAGATACCACCATTCAGGGCAAGCTCATCTCAAAAGAACAAACCATATCAACCATTATTCATCTCGTTCCTCAATTTTCTATTTTTACAAATGCCATCGACAGCACGCCATTGCTTCAACAAATGCAAGCCGATGAGCGGTACACAATTTTTGTGCCTTTAGACAGCGCGTTTTACAAACTAAAAAAAGGAGCACTCGAAAATTGGATGAAACCCAATATGCGATATAGTCTTGAAAACCTTTTACAATTTCACATCGTTAAAGGCGAACTCAGCACTCGAGATTTGGTTCCCGGAAAAACCATTGTAACATTGGAGGGAAAGGAGTTGTTGGTGTCACTCAATTTGCAAGGCGGGTTGATGGTGAACAATGCCAACATCACCGGGCAAAACATATTTTGCAGCAACGGCATCATTCACATCATAGATGCGGTGTTGATTCCGGTGAAGAACAGAAAGCGTCCATAATTACCATCTTTTCTTGCATCAAAATAAATAACTTAGTGAATCAATTTTCAATTATGAAAAAAACAGGAATGTTGGTTTTGATTTTGGGGATAAGCTCCATTGTCTTTGCCCAAGAAAAAACAATTGCTTTTAAAGGGGCATTGATTTATCCCGTTGTGGGCAAGCCCATTCAAAAAGGCGTAATGCTTATCCAACACGGAAAAATTGTTTCGATAGGCGATGAAAGCATGCCAATACCCGCCAACGCAGAAATAAAAGATGCAACAGGAAAGGTGATCATGCCTGGAATTGTAGACACCCACTCGCATTTGGGCGGTCCGCAGGGTGGCGACAATTCCAATCCCATTCAACCCGAAGCAAGGGTGATGGATGCCATTGACCCAACAAGCGATGGATTTAAAAAAGCATTGGCAGGCGGCATCACCACCATCAACGTAATGCCGGGCTCGGGCCATTTGATGAGTGGACAAACCGTTTACTTAAAAATGAGAGAAGGCAAAATAATAGAAGACCTATTGATTACAAATGAAAAAGGTATTTTTGGTGGATTGAAAATGGCCAATGGAACCAACTCTATTCGCAATGGAAATGGCTATCCCGGAACAAGAGCAAAAAGTGCATCGCTAATTAGAGAGTTGTTTATCAAAGCCCAAGCATATAAAAAACAAATAGAAAAAGCGGGTAAAGACAGCAGTAAAATGCCAGAAAGAGACATCAGAATGGAGCCACTTGTAGAAGTGCTCAAAGGAACAAGAGTGGTACATTTTCACACACACAAATCAAACGATATTTTAACTGTTATTCGGTTGTCAAAAGAGTTTGGCTTTAAACCAGTATTGCATCATTTATCGGAAGGTTGGAAGGTAGCAGATGAAATTGCCAAAGCGGGATTGTATTGTTCTCTAATTATAATAGACGCACCGGGCGGAAAATTGGAAGCCGTTAACCTCACATTGGAAACGGCAGCCATACTCGACAAATCGGGCGTGTCATTTGGTTTTCATACGGATGATGGTGTAACCGATTCTCGTTTGTTTCTTCGATCTGCAGCCATGTGCATTAGAGCAGGATTGAGCAAAGAAAAAGCATTGGAAGGACTTACCATTGCCGGAGCAAAAATGCTCGATTTATCTTCCTCCGTCGGCTCACTGGAAAAAGGAAAAGATGCCGATTTCGTTTTACTTTCCGGCGACCCATTTAGCGTGTACACCAAAGTTGAACAAACTTGGGTTGAAGGCGTGAAACGTTTCGATTTATCCAATCCAAGCGACAAAGCTTTTTTAACCGGAGGTTTTGGTGTGTATAGCGCAGACCGTGGAGAATTTCATCAACATGGAAATGAAGAAGAAATTGGAGACTAATCCATCATAAACCAAACATTAGATTTTTGAACCTGAAGGATAAAAATTATACAATGAAAAATATTTCGATTTTGTTTTTGCTTTTGATTTCAACCGTTGCATCTGCTCAAATTGCCATTCAAGCAGAAATGATTTACCCGGTTGGGGCATCACCCATTCAAAATGGTGTAATCCTTATAGAAAATGGAAAAATTAAAAAAATTGGTGCGGCTGCCGAAATTAAAATTCCCGAAAACTATATCATACAAACAGGTAAAATAGCTACACCAGGATTTATTGATGCCAGAACAGTTATTGGGATGTCGGGCGTTTTGAACATTGCAGTTGATCAAGATCAATTGGAAAAATCGAGTCCCATTCAACCCGAGTTGAGAGCCATTGATGCGTACAATCCGTATGAAACATTGGTGAGCGTTGCCCGATCGTATGGGGTAACCACCATTCATACCGGGCATGGAATTGGTGCATTGGTAAGTGGACAAACCATGATTGCCAAAACAAAAAATGGCACAACCGATCAGGTTACCATCAATCCGTTTTGTATGCTGGCCATGACCATCGGGCCTTCTGTATCTGAACATTTTTCTTCGCCAGGAACGAAAGCCAAACAAGTTGCGATGATTAGAACCGAACTGATGAAAGCACAGCAATACCTTAAAAAAATGACAACAACAGACAGCAACAAACTACCCGATTTTGATTTGAAAATGGATGCGTTGTCGAAATTATTGAAAGGAGAAATTAAAGCTGTGATAACCGCCAATACGGCTGTAGATATTATGAATGCGATCCGATTAGCCAAGGCCTTTAACTTTAAATTGGTGTTGGATGGCGCTGCGGAAGCATATCGGTTAACAAATGAAATTAAAGCAGCAAAAGCGGAAGTTATTTTACATGCAACGATGGCAAGAAATGAAGGCGATATGCTCAATATGAACAGAGAGAGCGCAGCAATATTAACGGCAGCAGGCATTCCCGTTAGTATTGAGAGTGGTTATGAAGGGTATGTGCCCAAAACCAGAATTGTGCTGCTCGAAGCGGCTGTTGCGCTCGCCAACGGATTGTCGTTTAACGACGCGCTTGCTTCTATAACCATCAACCCAGCAAAAGTGTTGGGTATCGACAAAAAATTGGGAAGTTTGGAAATTGGAAAAGATGCAGATATCGTTTTGTTCAATGGCGATCCATTTGAATACACGAGTCAGGTAACTGCAGTAATGATTGATGGCGAATGGGCATTCCAAAAATCAAACTAAAGCCGAATTTATTACATCATTTTTCTATCGAGGTAAAAAGTGCCAAAAGGCAAAACAGACAACAATATCGCCGCTAAAAACCAGCTGAATTTTTTTTGCAGTTGATCCATAACACTCCATGCCAAAACAATAAAACTTACGAACAGAACACCATGAAGCATCCCGATTATTTTAACGGCTTCTGGCATTCCTGCGAAGTATTTTAATGGCATCGCAATACCCAGTAATACTAAAAAGGAAACTCCTTCCGCAATGGCCACCCATCGAAATATTTTAATCAAATTCATGTAAATGGATTTTTAAAATTTGCACAAATATAAACTACAAATTTTTCCATCCGGCTTTTATTAATACCGATTTACAATGCGCACAAAATTGTGTTTCATTATCAAAATGGTCTTTGCCTTTTGCATCTCGCATATAACAAATCGGATTTGAGCAGTGCGGCAAACCTTCGTTGTGTCCCAATTCATGAATGGCTACTTTGTATAATTTTTCCAATTTATTTTTACCCTTTAAGCGAAATGTAGAAACAACGCAAACACTACCCGGAGAAGAGCCAAGCCCCATAACGCCCCAATCGGCATCGTTGGGTTTTGTGGTGCTGATGTCTTTTGTAGTCATTCCAATGGTATGTACATTTTTTGCGGTTTGCTTCCGTAAAAAATTAAGGATGCTGTCTGCCCGATACCTTGTTTTGTCTGCATTTAAAGCATGGCGCGGCAAAGCAATGGGTTTGTTTACCGTAAGATTTGGGATGTTATTTTTTAATTTTTTGGTAATAGCATCCAATTCGGATTTTGGAAAATTATCGAATGGTTGAATGCAAATGCTGGTTGATGCTTTTGGTTTTTGAGCAATCTTCGGTGTAGTGTTTTGATTTGATTGACAAGCAACAAAAGACAAGCAGACCAACAGACAAAAACAACCTATCCATGTTTGCATAAACAAATTTTTTGATTGTAGATTAAATGCGCACCATTCCTCTAAAACCTCTCGAACCATAATAAGATTCTGCGCCATTGTGGTATACGAAAACGGTATTGAATCTTCTGTCACAAAAAATCGCACCGCCAAGCTTACGAATTGCTTCGGGTGTTTTTACCCAGCTAGATGTTTTTAAATCGAAGCTTTCTATTTCTTGTAGCTTTCTGTATTGCGCTTCTGTAAGCATTTCAACCCCTATAGATGACGCCATTCCCATCGCACTGTGCTTTGGCTTGTTTTCTTTTCTCGCATCCAAAGCTGCTTCATCATAACAACAACTTCTTCGTTCTTTTGGACTTTCGGCTACACAGTCAACAAAAAAATACGCAGTTTCTTTTTCATCCAAAACCACAACATCCGGCGCTCCGCCCCATATTTCCATTTGTTGAATAGTGCATAATTTTTCTGGTTGCTTTTCTAATCGCTTTTCAATGGTTTGCCAATCAACACCTGCATGTCTTTGCATGTTTTGCTCGAAGCGGATTTTTAAAATCGCAAGCAATTCTTTTTCTGCCGCTGCAGTTAATGTTTTCGATTTAGATGTAGCCATCGTCATAATTTAATTAGAAATCAAAACTACACATTGTAAATAAAATGACAACCATCATTTTATACCAATAGCCAAACGGGTAATTTGTTTCTTCATATCAAAACAACTTTGCCAAAATATCAAATTCAACATCATGCAAAAAAACTACTACAACCCAAAATTGAGGACATTGTTATCGATACGACATTTCGACAAGGCTTTGGAAATGCATTTCGAACAATTGAAAGCACTTGAAACACAATTATCTATTACCCAAAAAAATGCATTGTCTGTTATAGAAAACAATTGCTCGGCAACAGATGTAGGAAATTGGAAAAGCGCTCAGCAAGCCTGCAACGATGCAGTAGAATTGATTCATAAAATGGTACAAAAGCTGCATCAAAAAATTGCAAACAAAGACCGAACGCATTTATCAGAAATTTGGACAACCTTTTTGGTATTGGAAAAAACATTGAAGCAATCGTTTAGAGCGACAGAAAAAATGGGCTATGCATTGTTGCCAAAATCGGTACATCCACATTGGCAAAAAGATGTTTGCAATTTTGAAGCTGTGATTTTGCCATTGATTATAGCGCAAAGTGAAGCATGTAAAATAGAACTGCAATTGATAGAAACATACACACCAAAAGAAATAGCCGAAATCACACAAACCGTTGCCAACCACATACCCGAAGATTTTACATTTGAACAAGCAGATAAATATGAGCGAGATTATTTGAAAGCAATAGCAGAAATGAAAAAAGAAGTCACTAAGAAAAAAAACACTTGGGTTCAATTTTTAAATTTGTTGACCGGCGGCACATATCAAAGCGCTTCGGAGCGAATGATGATGCAAAGATGGGTAAATGGTGAAAAAGAAGATGCGCTATAAAAAACAACATAGCTTTAATCTACAAGTGAAAGCTTCATCAGGAAATCGGTTTGTTGATCGTCGCCCAACATAAAAACATGTTGATCAAAAATTGTAAAACCATTTTTTATATAAAATTGAATGGCCCTTTGATTTTTTTCCCAAACACCCAACCATACATAAGGTGCTGCTTTTTGTTTTGCTATTTGCAGAGCTTTATCCAACAGCAATTGGCCTACCTGCTTGCCATGATAGGCTTGTACAACATAAATTCTTTCTATTTCCATCGCATCATCATGCTGCTGTTCTGTTTGAGCATTGCCAAAATTTATTTTTAAATATCCAATTGGATGTTGATCAATATTTGCAAAATAAAATGCAGTCTCTTTGTTGCTGAGTTCGGCTGTTAGCTTTTCAATTGAAAATCCTTCTTCCAAATATTTTTCCATGTTTGCTGCTGTGTTTTCTGCAGCAAAAGTTTCGTGAAAAGTTGCTTTACCAAGGGTCTGTAATTGCAGAATGTTTGAAAGATCAATTTTTTTTATTTCCATGTTCTGCGTATTTGGTTGTTGTAGCGCTCATGTTTTTTATGACAGCGTATTAAACACAAAGCCAGATGAAGTTGATGATGATGGATTTTTTGTGTTGAATGATTTTATTTTTCATTTTTAAGCGACAAGGAAAGTCCGGAAATTCATCAACAATCATTCTTTTGACTCCCAATTTTTCTAAGGCAACATTATTCAGGTCAAAAAGATTTTTAAATGCATTTGCTTGTAAAGCATGGACAATAAAATTGCTGCTCATTGAAATAGATTTTAAAAACTAGAAAATAAAACTACTTCACTTTATCCAACATCATTCTTGTAATTTTTACAATGATTCCTCTAGGCATCAACCCTCCCGAACGAGCCAAGATATTGTTTAAAAATCCGTGTATAGCAACTGCTTTTCCTTTCATCATGGCCTTGTATCCAAATTCTGCAACTGTTTTTCCGGTTGGTAGTTTTTTGCCGTTGAACAGTTTGCTATCATCGAGTGCGCCAGCCGCTTGAAATCCGGTTTCGGTAGCACCCGGACAAAGTGCGGTGATGGTTACGCCTTTGTGTTGTACTTCATTGTTGATGGCTTCAGAAAAATGAAGAACATATGCTTTGGTAGCAAAATAAACCGACATCAATGGACCCGGTTGAAAAGATGCGGTGGAAGCCACGTTCATGATTTTACCGCTTCCTCTTTGCACCATGTCTTTCAAAAATAATTTTGTAAACAAGGTTAATGCAGTAATGTTCAAATTGATCATTTGCAATTCTTTATCCCAATCGGTTTCGGTAAACAAGCCATAATCGCCAAAGCCTGCATTGTTGACGAGATAGTCTATTTGAATATGTTGTTTGGCAATTTCATCATACACATCTTGAGCAGCGTTGATTTGTGATAAGTCTTTACCGATGGTATACACGTTAATCTTGTATTGATTTTCGAGTTCGTTTTTTAATTCATCGAGTTTAGATTTGTTTCTGGCTACCAATACCAAATTGCCGCCTTTTGCAGCATGTACTTTTGCCAATTCAAGCCCGATACCGTTGGAAGCGCCGGTGATTAATGCAGTTTTTTTCATGTATTATTGATTTTTATTTTTTTTCCAGTCGAAGATAGCGCCTAGTGCAACGCCAATACACAATCCAATGGCGATGCAGAATAAGTAGTTTTCCGAATGCTTACCATAAGCTGCGCCGAAAGCTAAGCCCAGGGCTACGCCAATGCCAATTCCGTTTCCTTGGTTTTTCTTTTCGTTCATCTTTGAAATGGTTTAGAATTTTGTGAGGGTAATTTAACCAATACGCCTTTTCTTTTTACAATATTTTTATAATCCCATTGAATTGTTCTTGATTTTTTTAGCCAACGTTTTAAATCATTTATGTTAACCTCGTTTTCGGCGTTGTAAAAAATGGAAGCGTCTTTAAATTTTTTTCCGCGTATCAATAAAGCAGATTCGTTAAAGTCAGCGCCACTCCAAAACATCAGTCGTAAACCTGGTTTTTGCTTGCTATATCCCACAATGGGATTGCCATCTAAAAACCAAACCGGGTGTGCATGCCAAATTTTACTTTCAGCATTGGTGAGTACGCTGTTGATGGTTGTAGCAAGCAGGTTAGCAATAAATGCATCAGTTGAAGAAAATTGGTTGTTGTATATTTCAATTGATGGGTTCATGATGAAACATTGTTTTGGTGTACAAAACTTCTACAATGAAATTGATACAGGTTATGCGTTCTCTGGTGTAGGAATGGGTTCGAAGCTGATCATCCATTGAATTCCGAATTTATCGGCAAGCATACCAAAATAAGCGTCTTTGGTACTTTCAGTTAACGGCATTTCTACTTCACCATCCATCGAAAGTGCATCAAACAAATGCATGGCTTGCTCCTTGCTATCTGCATCAAGATAAATGGTGTATCTGTTGCCTGTAATTAATGTTTGATCCATAAATTGTTCACCCACATCGCTGCCAATGAGCATATCTGATTTTCCAATAGGCAGGGCAATAAATACAATTTTGTTGGCTTGTGCTTCAGCAACAGGATACAATGGATTGGTAGGCAAATCCTTCATTCGCAAAACTTTGGAAAAGTTGCCACCAAAAACCAACTTGTAAAAACCGAAGGCTTCTTCAGTATTTCCTTTGAAGAGTATGTGTGGATGTATTTTGGGCATAACAATATCTATTTTTATTTTTTAAATCACTTTAAAAATCAGCAATAAAATTTCGATGCTTAAGATGGTAATGAGTAAGATAAAAACCCATACCCTTGATTTTTCTTTTGCAGCAAATATACTGCCTACAAATCCACCAAAAAAACTACCAACAGCTAAGCATCCACCATAAAACCAATTCACCTCACCTGCCCATCCAAACAACAACAACGATACAAAACTAAATATTAAACACAAGGCACTTTTGGTGGCATTGGCTTCAATAAAATCAATGCCGAGGTGAAGCATTAATGAGAACAAAATAAAAGTTGCGGTATCGAGTACAATCAATCCACCCCAAATTCCTAATGCACCAAAAAGCAGATAAGTAACAAAGGTGATTTTTGAAGCGGGCTTTATTTTTTTAATGGATAGTTTTTTGAATTTGGTGATGGCCAAAAAAAAGGAAACAAACAATGCAATAACGATAATGGTGTGAACAACATTTCCGGGCAAATCTTTTACAAACCATACGCCCAAAACAGTACCCACAATGAGCGGCAATGAAAGAATGAATGTTTTCTTCCAATCGATTAATTTTTTCTTGTGAAACTGAAAGGTTGATGCCAGAAAACCTATAAATACAGGAACCCTGTTGGTGGCATTGGAAATGTTGGGCATTATACCAAGTGAAATCAATATGGGAAGTGTAACGGCAGAACCGCTGCTGACAACAGTATTTAAAAATCCGCCCATAAATCCTGCAAAGAGGAGCAATGCCCATTCCCAAAAACTATTCATAAAATAAAGATATGCTTATTCCCATTTTTGAATGGGATGATCAAGGTTGAAATTTTGGAAATGTTTAAACTGCGTAATTTGTTATGGGCACATTTTGTTGTAATCAGCTACAGCTTCTTCAAATGTGCAGGATTGATATTTTGGATTTGATTCGTATTCTTTTTTGTATTGCTCGCATTCAAACATGAATTTTCTGATTGATTTTAAAGCTTTAATTCCTTTGAGTCCAGAAACTTCATAAATACTACCATCTGGTAATCTAACGTGTCGAAGATAAATGCCTTCTCTTGTTTGCTTCATCACACCTTGTTGGTTGTAAGAACCGTCGAAGTTTTCTTTTAATCGATAGCTGGTTTGCACATCATCATACACATCAACCATTATTTTTCCATTTACCATTCGTTTTCCATAGCGGTAATATCCATCGGGATTACTTATTTTTAAAGGCATTCTGAGGTAAATGGTTCCATTTTGGCATATGGTTTTAATTTCGGGAATATCTCTTTTCTTGAGTCGAATGGTTACATTGTCTTTGTTTACATATTCCAAATCATTCATAACGCCTTGTGCATTGGTGTCGAAAAAATTGATACGCTTACATGCAACAGAATCATTTTCGATGGTGATAAAATAGTTTTGTGCTAAACTTGAAGCGAAAGTCATCAGCATTAAAAATACAAGTGTTGTTGTTTTGCTTATCAAGTCCATTTTTACATTTTTTCGATTATCAGAAAAGATTTTATTTTTAATTGATGACATGCTTTCGTTTTTGATGATGTAAACTTCAAAAATCATCTAACTAAAAACAGTTCAAATGTACAAAAACTAGTCTTTCAAAATGAGTTGTAATCATTGATTAGCTGCTGCTGTAAACCCTATTTATTTTCCATTCAAATCACTGATCTCTTCAATAAAATGCTTGGTAAATTTTACTTTATCGTTTTTATCCTTCACGGTTTGTAATCCTTCTTTAAGCAATGCTCGCCAGCCCATGTCCGACCAAATGGGTCCATACAGTTTAGAAACGAGTTTATATTGTTGAATCGAAATATAATCGAAAATCAAACTTATTTGCAAATTCTCGTTGGCGTTTAATCCTCTAAATTTTGGCATCTCACCAAACCTGGATTCAAATTTTACCAATTCCTCTGCTTTGATGCGGTTTGGATTGGGATCGTCTAAAAAGTTTTTGGGATACATTTTAAGATTGGGGTTGAAAATATAATAGTATGAAGAGAATCCTGCATTACCAAGCAGAAAAGCGTTGGATATTTCTTTGCGTTTTTTTAATCGTTTGATAATGGGCACCTGATACGTTGCAACAGGAATGCTGTTAAAGGTTAAGTAGTCGGTTAGCCATTGGCAGTAATATTCGAAACCTTCTTCACTATCGGGAATATAATGACCGCTCCGATCTTTTGGCCTTGTTGTGTTTTCAAAAGAAGGTAGCCAAAAGTAGCAGTCTCTTGCTAAGATGTTGAAAGCTTCTTCTACTGTTTTCATTATTTTTTGTTTGATGAATGTAGCTTAATGGGTTTATTTGATGCCCTCTAATATTGCTGCTTCAAGGCTGTTGATGTGGATGTTGTTTCTGTTTCTATGTTCATATGTAACCTGATGCTCATTGCCCGATGTTTATGTAAGTCTAGAGCAATTTGTTTGTGAAATATTTTATGGAATGAATGTAATCAATTTACTTTTTTATTTTTCTATATGATTTGCTAAAATTCAACGTCCAATTTCAACCTGGGTTTTAGTGTTATTTTGAGAAAGATAAAACCAATTGTTGCTGCAATAATTGAAGCGGCAAGAATGGCAATTTTTGAGTTGTTTACGAATTCTGCATTGTCAAAGGCAAGAAGTGTAATGAAGATCGACATGGTAAAACCAATGCCGCCTAAAAAACCTGCACCAACAATATTTTTCCATTTCAAGCCGGTTGGCAATGCACAAAATCCCATGCCAACCCCAATGAAAGAAAATAGCCAAATTCCTAGAGGTTTTCCGATTACAAGTCCAGCCAAAATTCCTATACTATTTGTATGTCCTAAGCCAGCTTGCCAACTGTTGTCAATGGCAATGCAAGTATTGGCTATTGCAAACAATGGTAGAATACAAAAAGCAACGGGTTTGTGTAAAAAATGTTGCAGTTTATAAGAAATTGATTGCGATCCACCGTTTCCAAATGGAATGGCAAATGCCAACAAAACACCGGTTATTGTAGCATGCACACCCGAATGCAACATACAATACCACATGGCTACACCGCCAATTAAATAGGGAATAAGCGCTTGAACTTTTAGTCGGTTTAGGATGAGTAGAAAACCAAAAATCCCTAATGCTACAAATAGATAAACAAATGATATGGTGGTGGTGTAGAAAATTGCAATAACGATGATGGCGCCCAAGTCGTCTATTACAGCCAAAGCGGTCAAAAATATTTTAAGCGCGGCTGGAACTCGATTGCCCAACAGCGATAAAATGCCAATAGCAAAGGCAATGTCTGTTGCCATTGGAATGCCAGCGCCGCCTTGTGTATCTGACCCAAAGTTGAGTAATAAAAATAATCCTGCCGGAACAAGCATTCCACCAATTGCTGCAAACATGGGAAGTGCAGCTTTCTTCAAATGAGAAAGTTCTCCGCTGTAAATTTCTCGTTCGAGTTCCAAACCAATGAGCAAAAAGAAAATGGTCATTAGTCCGTCGTTTATCCAATGAACGATACCATGTCCGCCCAAGTTAATATGCCAAAAGTTGATGTAGTTTGTCTTCCAAGGAGAATTTGCGAGTACAAGTGAAAGCATGGTCACGAAAACCAACATCAGTCCGCCTGCTTTTTGGTTGTTAAAAAAATCTCTGAAAAGTCTGCTTAATTTCATTTGCTTGTCTTAATGGTTGGCAGATTCAATTCGGCAGGAATTTCATACTTAAAGATGTTGTATATAACTAAAACATGCTGCGAAATAGAAGTTAGGCGCTTTAGATTCTATTATTTCTTTTCCAACTTACTCAACGGGTTTCCAATATACACGCCAGGTTCTGTAATGTGCTTCACCACCACGCCGCCCATCCCAATGGTAACATCATTACATATGTTAACACCCTGACGCACAGATGCATTTGTTCCAAAATATACACCAGAACCAAATATACAATTACCGCTAATGTTGGCAGCTGGCGCTGTGGTAAAATAATCTCCCATCACACAGTCGTGCCCAATTGTTGTTAGCAAATTCAAATGTGCGTGCTTGCCTATTTTGATGTTGGTTGTTAATATCGTTCCTGCGGTGATGATGCTTCCTTCTCCAATCTCAACCCATTTAGACAGCACTACCGTTGGATGTATGATGGTTGCATAAGTGGTATTGGCAGGTAAGCTTTCTACCATTTTCTTTCTGATGGATGGCTCGCCAATGGCTACAACCACATCATACAAAGCAGGATCAAATTTTGAAGTGGGTATCACTTCTATTCCCATGATTTGCGCTTCATTATAATGTTCATCACTCACCATAAAACAAGCCATCTCTTCAATGGGCTTGCTCGTCTGTGTTGTTAACGCATCTATCAAACAACACAATACCTCTCTTCCAAAACCACCTGTACCAACAATGCACACTTTCTTTTCGAATTTAAACATCGATTTATTTTTTATTATGGTTAATAACTGATTTGTTGTTCTTCCATTTGAGGCATTGTTCTCCACTCGTATTGCTGGTTTCTCAATTGAGGCTCAAATCCTGCAGCGCGGATGGCTTCTTGAATTCCTTTGCTTGTAAATCGATGTGGAGCACCAGCTGCACTGACAACGTTTTCTTCGATCATGATGCTGCCATAGTCGTTGGCTCCTGCGCGCAAACACAATTCCGCTACTTGCTTTCCTACTGTCAACCAACTGGCTTGAATATTCTTCACATTTGGCAACATGATTCTACTCAAGGCAATCATCCGAATATATTCTTCTGGCGTGGTAAGATTTTGAACGCCTCTAATTTTTGTGAGCAAGGTATCTACATCCTGAAATGTCCAAGGTATAAAAGCCAAAAATCCTTTTGCAGTTTCTGGCTTCCTGCTTTGCACTTCTCTTATTTTTACCAAATGCTCAAATCTTTCTGTTATGGTTTCTACATGACCAAACATCATGGTGGCCGAAGTTGTGATGTTTAATTTATGACATTCATGCATGATATCCAACCATTCTTGTGCGCCACATTTTCCTTTGCTAATTAATCGTCTAACTCTATCCGTTAGTATCTCTGCACCTGCACCTGGCAAGCTGTCCATTCCCGCAGCCTGCAAAGCCATCAGCACTTCTCGGTGTGTACTTTTTTCCAATTTGGTGATGTGCGCAATTTCTGGGGGTCCTAATGTATGTAGTTTGATATTGGGATACAGTGACTTTAATTCTGAAAACAAATTCACATAAAACGATAAGCCTAAAGCAGGATGATGTCCGCCTTGTAGCAACAACTGATCGCCACCGTATTTAATTGTTTCCTCAATTTTTTGTTTGTAGGTTTCGATGTCTGTAATGTATGCATCGGCATGTCCGGGGATTCTAAAAAAGTTACAAAATTTACAATTGGCCACACAAACATTTGTGGTGTTTACATTTCGATCGATTTGCCAAGTTACTTTTCCGTGTGGCACTTGTATTTTTCTAAGCTCATCTGCTACAAACATCAATTCTGACAATGGTGCATGTTCGTATAGGTGCACGCCTTCTTCCACTGTCAAAAACTCAAATGCCAATCCTCTCGCTAAAATTGTTTGATAATTCATTGAAAACAGGTTGAATGTAGGGACGTTAATTCAACGGCCCACGATTATCAACAAATTTACTATCATTAGGTTGTAAATTGTAGAAGAAAAAATGAAAATAGCATTCTTCATAACTTTTTTACTGATTGTTTGCAACAGCAACTATGCACAGCAGCAACATGCCCAACCACAGGCACAATACATCACCACTATTCCATTCAAACAAATAATGGGTGGCGTGATATTGGTAAAAGCGGCGTTGTTCAACAGCAACGATAGCTTACAATTTATTTTAGACACCGGTAGTGGTGGCATATCAATCGATTCTTCAACATGTGTGGAGCATAATATTTTAATTAATTCTTCTAATAAAAGTATCAGCGGCATCGGTGGAAAATCAACTGTCAGTTTCACATCTACAACAAGCATATGTTTTCCCAACTTAAAGCTTCCCTCAATGCCATTTCATGTGTACAATTATAGCCAGTTGTCGAGCATTTACGGCGAAAAAATTGATGGTGTAATTGGATATGCGTTCTTTAGTAAATACATTATTAAAATAAATTTTGATCGTTCGTTGTTGATGGTGTATTCGCCAGGTAAAATCAAATATCCTTTCAAAGGAAACTTGCTCCACGTTAAAATCCAGCCGCTGCCATTACATGCGGTTTCGTTTAAGATGAGGAAGAAAACACAGTTCAACTTTTTTTTAGATACCGGTGCTGGTTTGCCATTATTGTTGAGCAATCAATTGGTTACCGACAGCAATATTCTTTCTGCCAATCAAAAAACGTTTACCACACAGGCCGAGGGTTTGGGCGGAAAAAAGCAGATGCAACTTACCGTGCTGAAAGAAGTAAAAATGGGTCCTTATAAATTCAAGCAAGTGCCAACGTATCTTTTTAAGGATGATTTAAATGTAATAGCCTATCCGCTTTCTGGTGGCTTAATTGGCAACGAAATCCTTCGACGGTTTAACCTGATCATCAATTATCCGCAAAATGAAATTCACCTCAGTCCCAACCTTTATTTTGACGCGCCTTTTGAATATGGCTATGCAGGCTTAACCATCGCGTTGTTGAATGATCGCATTGTGGTGGAAGATGTAATTGCAGGATCACCTGCAGCAGTTGCGGGCTTTCTAATTGGAGATGAAATGATTAGTGTAGACAATCAGTTTTTTGGGAACTTACAACAATATAAAAATTTGTTGCAAGAGCCCGATAAAATCATCAAATCAATCATAAACAGAGCGGGTATTTTAATAGAATTGGAAATGAAAACGATTTGTATACTATAAATATTTTTCCTACACTCATTGCCACCCTACATTTGCAACATGATAGCGTATCAAAAATTTACATTAGAAAACGGACTTCGCGTATTGGTACACGAAGATAAAAGCACGCCTATGGCGGTGTTGAACGTGTTGTATGACGTAGGTGCAAGAGATGAACATGCGGATAAAACTGGCTTTGCCCATTTGTTTGAGCATTTGATGTTTGGCGGAAGCAAAAACATTCCATCTTACGATGAACCTTTACAGGTTGCCGGTGGAGAAAACAATGCATTTACCACCAATGATTTGACCAATTATTATTGTCAGTTGCCTGCCGAAAATATTGAGACAGCTTTTTGGCTGGAGAGCGACCGAATGTTGAGTTTGGCATTCAGCAAAAAAAGTTTAGAAGTGCAGCGGAAAGTAGTATGCGAAGAGTTTAAAGAACATTACATCAACAAACCATATGGAGATGTTTGGCATAAAATGCGTGAATTGGCCTACACTACAAATCCATACAAATGGATGACGATTGGCGCATCATTACAACATGTAGAAGATGCGACATTGGAAGATGTGAAGGCATTTTTTTATAAACATTACACACCAAGTAATGCGATTTTAGTGGTTGCAGGAAATGTAGAAACAGCGTCGATAAAGGAATTGGCAGAGAAATGGTTTGGTCCGATTCCTGCAGGAACAAAATACAATCGCAATTTGCCCATAGAGCCCAAACAAACAACAGCCCGTCATTTGGAAGTAAAAGCAGGTGTGCCATTGGATGCACTGTATAAATGTTGGCACATGTGCGCTCGAATGGACGAACGGTATTATGCAGCAGATTTAATTTCGGATATATTAAGTGGCGGAGGATCATCTCGTTTATTTCAAACCTTAGTGAAAGAGAAAAAAATGTTTAGTGATTTGGATTGCTATCATTTTGGCAGTACCGACGCTGGATTGATGACCATTTCAGGAAAATTGGTAAAAGGTGTAAACATACAAGATGCAGATGCTGCGTTGATGGAAGAAATAAAAAAATTACAAACATCGGGGATATCGGTATCTGAGTTGGAAAAAGTAAAAAACAAAGCCGAAAGCGCCATGGCATTTGAAGACATGAGTTTGATGAACAGGGCTTCGAGTATTGCGATGTATGAAAATTTAGGAGATGCCGATTTAATCAACACCGAATTATCGAAATATCAATCTGTAACCGCCGAACAAATTTTGGAGGGCAGCAACACGATATTTGACGACAACAATTGCAGTACCTTATATTACTTAAGCAACAATTAACATGAATAGAAAAATAGCACCACCCATAAAAGATGCCGTTGATTATCAACTTTCATTAAAACCTTATCAGCATTTTAGGTTAGACAATGGCATAAATGTATATAGTGTAGATGCTGGCGCGCAAGATGTGATTCAGATGGAGATGGTGTTTTATGCAGGTAATTTTTTTGAGGACCAAAAAGGTATTGCCGCAGCAACCAATTTTTTGTTGAAGAATGGAACCTCAAGTAAAACCGCATTTCAAATCAACGAGACTTTTGATTATTATGGTGGTTATTGCAGCAGAGCTTGTTATAATGAAACATCAGTGCTCACCTTACACAGTTTGAGCAAGCATGTAGGAAAGCTATTGCCTGTTGTGGCAGACATGCTTACGGATTCTATTTTTTCTGAGCAAGAGCTCGAAATATATCAACAAAATTCCAAGCAACGACTTAAAGTAAACCTACAAAAAGCAGAATTTGTGGCTGGCAGGTTGATTGACAGTTATATTTATGGAGAACAACATCCGTATGGCGTTTATACACATCCGTTAGATATTGATGCATTGACAACTGGTGCGTGTAAAGCTTTCTACAGCAAGTATTATATTAATGGTCATTGTCAAATATTTGTATCTGGTCGAATACCGTCAGATTTTCATCAACAGCTCAATCAATTTTTTGGGAAGCTGACTGTTCAAAAAGAAAAAATGGTTGTTCCACATGTTGCTGTGTTTCCATCGGAAGAAAAAAAGTTTCGCATCAACAATGATCCCAACGCGGTACAGGGCGCTATTAGAATTGGCATGCCATTTCCGAATAGGCATCATCCTGATTTCAAAAAAGTGATGGTTTTGAATACGCTTTTTGGTGGATTTTTTGGGTCGAGGTTGATGAGTAATATTCGGGAGGAGAAAGGCTACACATATGGCATCTATAGTTACATACAAAACCATATGCAGGAAACTGCGTGGATCATTAGTACGGAAGCGGGCAAAGATGTTTCTGAGGCAACGATAGAAGAGGTGTATTTGGAGATGCGAAGATTACGAGAAGAAAAAATTGGAGAGGAAGAATTGTTATTGGTGCGCAATTACATGATTGGTGGAATTTTGGGTGAGTTGGATGGTCCGTTTCAGATTATGGGCAAATGGAAGAATATTATTTTGAATGGTGTAGATGAGCAATATTTTTATGATTCTATTGATCAAATAAAAACGGTATCAGCAGAAACATTGATGGAGTTGGCGAATAAATATTTGCGTCCGAGTAATTTTTGTGAGTTGGTGGTGTATTAGGGTTAATGGTTTAAATCGCTTCGCGGGTTTATGGGTTTAATGGTTGATGTTTTGTTTGGATTTCGCGCAAAGCACCCAAGGGAGCAAAGTCGCAAAGGTGTGGTG
>CAIQHJ010000214.1 GCA_903871575.1 uncultured Bacteroidota bacterium | reverse complement strand
TTATATGATTTAAATGGCACCTTAATTTCAACAGGAGATACTACAGGAATCGGAAGCAATACATTATCTGTTTCTTTCCCGAATGTTTGTCCACAAGGAAATACAACTTACATCGTTCGTTCAAAATACGCATCATTCAACAATCCGAATGCATTTATCTACGGGGCGGATACAATTCGAGTAATTTCAAATAATCCATTATCTGCTGCTTATGCTGCATCAGCTGCATCATGTGCAACTGCAGGAATTGGAACCGTAGCTATTTTTGCTTCAGGAGCTTCAGGTACATTTGAATATTCAGCTGATAATGGAGTAACATGGCAAACATCAAATATTTTCAATTTTGCTCCAGGAACATACACCATCAAATTTAGAATTATTGGTACAACTTGTATTGGAATTAAAACAGTAGTTGTTACTGCAGATCCAAATTTAGTAGCAGGTACTTACAATATTTCAAACGTACGTTGTAACGGCGGAAGTACAGGATCTATTAATGTTACTGGCCTAAATGGAACAGGTGTTTTCCAATATTCATTAAATGGAGGAGCTTTCCAATCAAGTGGATTGTTTTCAAATTTAGCAGCAGGAACATATACTGTAACCATCAGAGACAATTCAAATTGCGTTAGAGATACAATCATCAATGTAGTTGAACCAACGCCATTAACGGCTCAAGGATTTACTACAAATGCTACATGTTCTGCTACACCAAATGGTTCTTTAAACGTAGAAGCAGCAGGTGGTGCAAATGTTTATGAATACAGCATTAATGGCGGCGCATATCAATCATCTCCAAACTTTACAGTTACAAACGGAACGTACACAGTTTCAGTAAGAGATTTAAATGGCTGTATAAAAACTTTCTCAAATACCGTAGCATTAACCAATGATTTAAGTGTTCAAACAAGAGTAGATACTGTTATTTGCTTGGGCGGTTCTGTAGAATTAACCACAACAGGAAATGCAGCTACTTTCTCTTGGTCTGGTGCAGGATTAAGCAGCCCTTCAATTGCTAGTCCAATTGCTACACCAACTTCATTGGGTGCAACAACATATACATTGCTTGCTACATTAGGACAATGTACGGTTACAAAACGTGTAGTTGTAAGAACAAACTCACAAATAAATGTAAATGCTGGACAAAACACAACAATTATTTTAGGAGAATCTGCACAATTGAGTGGAACGGTAACAGGTGCGGGTACATATTTATGGACTTCATCACCAGCAGACAATACATTGAGCTCTACAACAATTTTAAATCCAATTGCAACGCCAGTTACTACAACAACATACACATTAACAGCTACTAATGTAGCAGGTTGTAATAGCACAGGAAACGTAATCATTACCGTTATTCCTTATTGCATCAAAGTTAAAAATGCATTTACACCAAATGGTGATGGAATAAACGACAATTGGTCTGTATATGGTCAGTTTGATTGTTTGAAAAATGTAACTGTAACCGTGTTTAACAGATACGGAAGTAAAATATTCTCAAGCAAATCATACCGCAATGATTGGAATGGAACTTACAATGGTAAGCCAGTTCCTGATGGTACATATTATGCAGTAGTAGATTTCGATTTGATTTCAGGAAAGAAAATCACGGTTAAATCTGATGTAACCATCATTAGATAATTAATTATAAAATAAAATGAAAAATGCCCTTCAGAAATGAGGGGTATTTTTTTGGGAGGTTAGTAGGGGTTGAATATTTTCAACCCTTACATAGAGGTTTGTGAGGTTTGAGAAGTTTTAGAGGTTTGGTTCAAAAGGTTCAATGCGTTCAATGGGTTCAAAAGGTTGGGCATTTTCGTCCGACCATTGGCGCCGGTTTCCAAACCGGTGTCTACAAGAGTTTTTAGTCACGGACTGAAAGATTAAAAAGGTTCTAGAGGGGGGATGGGTTTAAAATATTCAACCCTTACAAAAGATTGGGGATTTTCGTCTGCCGATGTTGGTGTTTTCACCAATCATCAAAGTAGATACAAAGGCTTAATACACTTCGCTGGTTTAAGGTTTAATGATCTAACGTGGAAGTATTCTCCCTTTGCGACTTTGCTCCTTTGCGTGAAATAAAAAACTTCGTGCCTTCGAGCCTTTGTGTCTTCGTGTCAAAAAAATCGCGTTTACGCGCATTCGTGTTTCAAATCCTTTGTGTCAATAAATTCCAACAAAAATTTATAATTCAATTAGCTATAAAATGAATGTAGAAGAAATAAGAGACTTTGCATTAAGCTTAGAAGATGTAACCGAAAGTTTTCCTTTTGGTCCAGATACAATTGTGTTTAAAACCAACAACAAAATGTTTTTGCTTTTGCCATTGGATGAGGAGGATTACTTAAAAATAAATGTAAAGTGCAATCCAGAATTGGCTATAGAGCTTAGAATACAATATCCAGATTCTGTTTTGCCAGGATATCACATGAATAAGAAACATTGGAATACAGTAGTAATAGATGGATTGCTGCCTTGGATGAGCATCAAAGAAATGATTGAGCATTCGTATGGGTTGGTGGGAAGGAGGATATAGGAGAGATGCTGGTTACTTGTTGCGGGATTGGATATCGTTCTAATTTGAGTATTTGGGAATAACAAATAAGGAATAAGAAAGTGGTGTTAGTTTCAAAATTTTACAATTTTAATTCTTACCACAACATATCTTTTCCTTCTTTGATGATTGGTGAAAACACCAACATCGGCAGACGAGAATTCCCAACCTCTTGAACATTTTTTGTTTCGCGCAAAGCTCGCAAAGGAGCAAAGACGCATAGGGGGAAACACGAAGGCACGAAGACACGATTTTTTTTAGAAGATTAAGACAATAAATGGAAAAAACTTCCAACCTTTTGAACGCATTGAACTCATTGAACCTTTTGAACGAAACCTCACAAACCTCACAAACCTCACAAACCTCTAAAACATCTCGAACGTCTGAAACCTCTACTTCAGAAACACCTCACTCACCACCAATTCTTTACTTCCAGGTGTGTATTTATAAAACCCTTCTCCAGACTTTACACCAAGTTTTCCTGCGGTAACCATGTTTGTTAGTAATGGACAAGGCGCATATTTTGGATTGCCAAATCCGTCGTGTAATACTTTTAAAATACTATGACAAACATCTAATCCGATGAAATCAGCAAGTTGTAACGGTCCCATTGGATGAGCCATACCCAGTTTCATAACGGTATCAATTTCTTCAACACCTGCTACGCCTTCAAATAAACTGATGATTGCTTCATTAATCATTGGCATTAATATTCTGTTGGCAATAAAACCTGGGTAATCATTTACGGTACAAGGAATCTTTCCCAAGCGTTTACTCAACTCCGTTATGGTCGTATTCACTGCTTTTGATGTAGCATATCCATTGATGATTTCAACCAATTTCATTACTGGAACGGGATTCATAAAATGCATGCCGATTACTGATTCTGGACGTTTGGTAACAGATGCAATTTTTGTAATTGAAATCGAAGATGTATTAGAAGCCAAGATGCAACCAACTGGTGCAGCAGCATCCATTTGCTTGAAAATCTCAAGCTTCAACTTTTCATTTTCTGTTGCTGCTTCTACTACTAAATCTGCATGAGCAACACCTTCTGAAATAGAGGTGTTTGTTTTTATTTTACTTAAAGCTTCAATTTTTTGTTCTTCACTTAACGTTCCTTTCACAACTTGTCTATCGAGGTTTTTGGTAATGGTTGCAATTGCTTTTTCCAATTGTACTGATTGTACATCTATCAATGTTACATCAAACCCAGTTTGTGCAAATACATGTGCAATGCCATTCCCCATTGTACCTGCTCCAATTACGCTTATATTTTTCATTGTATTATTTTTAGTTTTTTTAAAACACGAAGTCACGAAGACACGAAGAAACAAAGGCACAAAGTAAAAAAGTTTTCAATTACATTTTTTTCTTTGATGATTGGTGAAAACACCAACATCGGCAGCTGAAAATCCTAACCTTTTGAACCAAACCTCTTTGTAAGGGTTGAAAATGTTCAACCCCTCCAAACCTAACAAACCTCATAAACCTCACAAACCTTTATTTAAACGCATTCATCCCCGTAATGTCCATTCCTGTAATTAACAAATGGATGTCGTGTGTTCCTTCGTATGTGATAACGCTTTCCAAATTCATCATGTGGCGCATCACTGGATATTCTCCGGTAATGCCCATACCGCCTAGCATTTGGCGAGCAT
>CAIQHJ010000213.1 GCA_903871575.1 uncultured Bacteroidota bacterium | reverse complement strand
TTTAGAAAGTGTAAATTTGGCAAGCTTGAAAATTGCCTTAGCAAAAGACAATAACATATGACTAAAAAAGTAACAAAAGTTGGACTGCTTACCAGCGGCGGTGATAGTCCGGGAATGAATGCAGCGATTCGTGCTGTAGTGAGAACAGGCATTTATCACAATTTGGAAGTGTTTGGCATCATGCGCGGATACAGTGGCATGGTAGAAAATGACATTTTCAAAATGGAAAGCAGAAGTGTTGCCAATATCATTCAACGTGGCGGCACCATCTTAAAAACTGCTCGCTGTATGGAATTCATGGAACCTGCAGGCAGAAAAAAAGCTTACGATAATTTACAAAAACATGGAATTGATGGACTAGTGATTATTGGCGGCGATGGTAGTTTTAGAGGCGCACAAACATTCAGCAATGAGTTTGACATCCCTTGTATCGGCCTTCCTGGAACAATTGATAAGGATATTGCGGGTACCGACTTTACCATTGGATTTGACACAGCCGTAAACACCGCTGTAGAGGCGATCGACAAAGTAAGAGATACGGCAGATGCACACGACAGACTTTTCATTATTGAAGTGATGGGCCGAGATGCAGGATATATTGCACTACACAGTGGCATTGCCACCGGCGCAGAAAACATACTCATTCCAGAAAGAAAAACCAATGTGGATGACATCATACAATCGCTAGAAGAAAAATCAAAAAGAAAAAAATTAGTGAATTTGATAATCGTGGCAGAGGGAGATGAATTTGGTGGAGCAAACGAGTTATCCACTTACATCAAAGAAAAATTGCCCGCATTAGAAACAAGGGTTTGTATTCTAGGACATATCCAACGCGGAGGTTCTCCAAGTTGCATGGACAGGGTTATTGCGAGTAGAATGGGCTACCATGCCATCGAATGCTTAATAGAAGGGAAACACAATGTTTTTGTTGGTATCCAAAACAACAAAATGCATTACACACCACTTAATGAGGCCGTAAAAAAGAAGCAACGCATAAATGAAGAATGGATGAACATTGTTAAAATCTTGGCAACATAATTCAAAATAGAATGTTGCTTTCAAATAAAAATCTATCAACCCAAAAAAGAAAATAGCAAACATGAGTAAGAATATTGAGAAGTATTTGCATAAAGAAATGGACAATCAGGCCGGATATGTTCATTCACAAAAAAGAACAAAAATTGTAGCTACCGTAGGACCTGCATGTTCAAGTTATGAGGGACTTTTGTCATTGGTTAAAGCAGGTGTAAACGTGTTTCGCCTTAACTTTTCACATGGCAGTTATGATGACAAAAAAGAAGTGATTGACAACATCCGACAAATCATAAAAACCGAGCCATTCAACATTGCCATATTGGGCGATTTGCAAGGACCAAAGCTGCGTGTAGGTGATTTAGAAGATGGGAAGATAGAGTTGAAATCTGGTAGTACGTTCATCTTTACAACAGAAAAAATTGTAGGTACGAAAGATCGTATTTATGTTTCTTATCCCAATTTGGCCAGCGATGTAAAAATCAATGAACGCATCTTTTTGGATGATGGAAAAATGGAAGTTAAAGTTGAGGAGATATTGAATGAAACCGATGTTAGGGTGAGTGTAACGTTGGGTGGCGTATTGTTTCCCAAGAAAGGAGTTAACCTGCCAGATAGCGAATTAACCATGCCATCGCTAACAGAAAAAGACAGGGCGGATTTAGAATTCATCATCGATCAAAATTTAGATTGGGTAGCACTTTCATTTGTAAGAAAAGCAATTGACATTATTGAATTAAAACAACTCATCAAAACCAGAGCCAGCAAAATAAAAGTGATTGCCAAAATTGAAATGCCGGAAGCTTTGAAGAATTTACGCGACATTATTGTGGAAAGTGATGGCGTAATGGTAGCGCGTGGCGATTTGGGTGTTGAAGTGCCTATTGAACAAGTTCCCATCATTCAAAAAGACATCATCAGAAAATGTATGCACCGTGCCAAACCGGTAATTGTTGCTACACAAATGATGGAAAGCATGATGGATAGAACCAAACCCAACAGAAGTGAGGTGAGCGATGTGGCCAATGCTGTTTTGGAAGGCGCAGATGCTGTGATGCTTAGTGGAGAAACCGCAATGGGCAGCTATCCTTCACTGGTAGTAGAAACCATGAGTAAAATAATTACGGGGGTTGAAAGCACTTTGTATGAATACAATAGAGACAGCATTCTCAAACCACAACCACACTCTCCTTCGTATTTAAGTGACGCCATTTGTTACAACGCCTGCAAATTGGCCAATGACGCACAAGCTGACGCTGTTATTGGCATGACACAAAGTGGTTACACTGCGTTTATGCTAAGCAGTTACAGACCCAAATCTCCGTTGTATATTTTTAGCAAAGAAAAAAGTTTGATCAGTCAGTTGAGTCTAAGCTGGGGTGTTAGAGCTTTCTATTATGGAGAAGAAGAAAGTTTAGATGAGATTATTTTTGATCAAATCAAAATACTAAAAAACAGAGGATATCTTCATTCTGGAGATGTAGTAATCAACACAGGTAGTACGCCTGTTGAGTTACACCTACCTACCAACATCATTAAAATCACCAAAGTAGACTAATCTTAATATTGTTGAAACGATGCATGATTCATCCAGAATGGTGCATCGTTTTTTTATGCGTTGGTGTGTACAAATTCTATGAATGCTTTTCTGGCTTCCAACTTCAATCTCTTTTGATACATTCTATTCCACCCAATCCAGTATCCAATCCAGCCGCGGTCTTGTTTGCATAAATTATGTATGCTATAGGCGTCG
>CAIQHJ010000212.1 GCA_903871575.1 uncultured Bacteroidota bacterium | reverse complement strand
AATTTATTCTACCTGTTCCAACCCCCGCAACAGTGCCGGTGCCATTCGCACTTGTTGTAGATTTGTTTCTGAATCTGATGTAAAGTGTTGTTCCGGCATTAACGGCTACTGACAATCCAGTTGCATTTACATCCGCAGCCGTTGTTCCACTTAAATTTGATGCCGCTCTTTCTGTCCAAGTACCTGTTAATGAACTGGCTGTTTCTACTGCATATGTCTTTGGCCCAGTATTGCTACTTCTTAAATTTGAATTGATGGCGGATATTACCAAATTGTATCCAGCAGGAGCTGTAATGGAATAATAAAAATACCTGGTTTGATCATCCCACCCAGTATAACTTGCATAAGCTGAAGATACGGTTGCATCACTTGTCAACCCAGATGCTACAAATGCACTAGGTGTGCTGGCATATGCTGGAGATGCCGGATTGAAGGTTCCTGTGTATGCTTTCGTAGCGTTTACAAATGATCCAAGCGTCATCGTAAAATTAGTCTGAGAAAGCCCATGTTGGATTTGAATAAAAAACGCAAGCACTACAAAACAAAGTAGTTTACAAAAGTTGGCAATCTTGTTCATTGTTGTTTGTTTAAGTTTGATGAATTGCAGAAAAACCGTAGAATTCTTTTCAGAAGGGACTGGAATTGTAAGAAGACAAAGGTATTTTTTTTTTAGTTGGCCAATATTAAGTTATCGTGAATTTATACACCAATAAAACGTTCTAGGCTGTTGTATCCTGATTTTACACCACGCTGCTTTTGCGCATCATTTCGCTGCGTTACCAAATAATTATCATTTCATACTGAGCACTTTATTAGCTCAAAACTTCTATTTTTGTCGATAAATATTTTTACACCATGGCAATGAACTCAATCTTAAAAATCTTTTTACCAAAAGATAAAATCTTCTACCAATTGTTTGAAAACGTATCAACTGTTTTGGTAAAGATGGGAACTAAACTACAGGAAGTAGTGAATGAGCCTGATTTTGAAAAAAGAGCCATCATCATCAAAGAAATTGAAGACCTCGAGCATGTGAATGATGACTATACACATGAAATTTTTACTGAATTGGGTAAGAACTTCATTACGCCATTTGACAGAGAAGATATTCACTATTTAGCTACTTCGCTTGATGATATTGCAGACTATATTTACGCCTCTGCTAAAAAGATTAATTTTTACCGTGTAAATCCAAATGACGATGGATTTAAGAAGATGGCAGATTTAATAGACCAGGGATGTAAAGCTGTGCACAATGCAGTTACAGAGTTGAGAAACATGAAAAACCTCAGAAAAGTAACAGACGCTTTGGTAGCCATCAACAGCATCGAAAATCAAGCAGATGATATATTTGACCACAGCATAGAAAATTTATTTGCAACAGAACCAGATGCAAAAGAGGTTATCAAAAAAAGAGAGATTTATCAAGTGATGGAAGTGGTAACAGATAAGTGCGAAGATGCAGCCAATGTTATCGAATCAATTATCATCAAATATGCTTAGTATTCATACAGCATTTTTGTATCATTGCATCCTAAGTTTTATTAACAGAATCTAAAATCATTTAAATAACATCATGACATTATTGATAGTAATCATAGCACTGGCGTTGATTTTTGATTATATCAATGGCTTTCATGACGCGGCAAACTCTATTGCTACCGTTGTATCAACCAAAGTACTTACTCCCGGCCAGGCAGTTGTTTGGGCCGCCATGTTCAACTTTGTAGCTTTCTTTATTTTTAAGGACCATGGCGTTGCCAATACCATTGCCAAAACAGTTAAACCCGATATTGTTAGCGGACATGATATGTTGCTGGTGATTTTTGCCGGTTTACTTTCGGCGGTTGTTTGGAACTTGATTACTTGGTGGTTTGGTATTCCTTCTTCTTCATCACATGCTTTGATAGGCGCTTTTGCTGGTGCAGCCATTGCATTTGGTGGATTAAAATCCATCAACCCCGAACCCATTATTAAAACCATTTCTTTTATTTTATTGGCGCCTGTTATTGGGATGATCATCGCCTTCATAATTTCCCTTTGGTTTATTCATTCGTTTAACAAAGGCTGGATGCCCAAAATCATTGCGACAGCTGTAATTATTGGCGTTCTGGTATTTTTAAAATTCAACATCATCACCGAGCCATCTCAACTTAAAACACATTTTGATAGCTATCCACTAAAAGTTATTTTTCATGGCTCCAACTTTAAATGGATTTTATTGAGTTCAATCTTATTGACTATGGCTGTTTTCACCATTTTCTTAAGTACGTTGAATGCTCACAATGCCAACGATTGGTTTAAGCGTTTGCAATTGGTATCATCAGCTGCGTTTAGCATTGGTCATGGTGGAAACGATGCACAAAAAGTAATGGGTATTATCATGGCGGCGTTAATTGCATACAATCCAACATTGTATAGTTTAGACAATATGGTTTGGTGGGTTCCTTTGGCTTGTTACAGTGCCATTGCATTGGGAACCATGAGCGGTGGTTGGAAAATTGTAAAAACGATGGGTACCAAAATAACAAAAGTTACCCCATTTGAAGGTGTTGCAGCTGAAACTGCCGGAGCCATTACATTGTTTGTAACAGAAGCATTAAAAATTCCTGTAAGTACTACACATACCATTACCGGCTCTATCATTGGGGTTGGAGCTACAAAAAGATTGTCGGCTGTACGCTGGGGAGTAACGGTAAACCTGCTATGGGCCTGGATCTTAACCATTCCTATTTCGGCTATCTTGGCTGCCATTTTTTATCTATTGATTAATTTTTTATTTCCTTAATAAAAAATAATCTGCTTTCTACATTTTGCTAGATTGTTTTTGTTTTCTTTGCATCAAATTTTAGTAGGATAGTTTGATAATCACGCAAGTCTGATTATCATCAAACATTGAAATAATTTACGTGAAAAAAATACTTGTTACTGGCGGTTGTGGATACATCGGATCACATACCATTGTTGATTTAATTCAGCATGGATATGACGTGATATCTGCAGACAACAACAGCAGAAGCAGTATTGATATTTTAGACGGCGTTGAAAAAATTACCGGTCAGAAAATCAAAAATTACCAGGTTGATTTGTGTGTGTTTGATGATACGCACGCCATTTTTCAGGAAAATCCCGATATCATTGGCATCATTCATTTCGCGGCGTACAAAGCTGTGGGCGAGTCGGTAGAAAATCCATTGCTTTACTTTGACAACAACATCAATTCTTTGCTCAATATTTTAAAATGCTGTGCAGAATTTGCTGTTCCATATTTTGTTTTTTCTTCTTCTTGCACCGTATACGGCAATCCAGATGAAAGTCAGGTTACCGAAGAAACGCCCATCAAACAAGCCGAATCTCCATATGGATATACCAAGCAAATGGGCGAGCAAATTGTTCAACAAACGGTGAACAGCAACCACATTCAATCAATTTTGCTACGATATTTCAATCCTGTTGGTGCGCATCCATCTATAGAAATTGGTGAGTTGCCAATTGGAAGACCAGCTAATTTGGTTCCCGCTATCACACAAACAGCCATTGGTAAATTGCCGCAAATGCAAGTGTTTGGTAACGATTACCCCACTAGAGATGGCAGTTGCGTTAGAGATTATATTCATGTTACAGATATTGCCCATGCACATACCCTCGCATTGGATTATTTGATAGCAGAAAAGAATTCAGAAAATTGCGAAGTATTTAACTTGGGAACCGGAAATGGATATACGGTGTTGGAAGCGATTCATACTTTCGAAAAAGTGAGCCACCAAAAATTAAATTACGTGATCTCAGCAAGAAGGTCAGGCGATATAACCGGTATTTTTGCCAACAATACCAAAGCAAAAGACCAATTGGGTTGGATACCAAAATTTAGTTTAGAGGACATGATGCATACGGCTTGGGAATGGGAAAAAAAATTAGCAAAATAAAAACCTATATACAATATGCTTTCAAATATTCAATCAACAGGAAATAAAGATACTAGAAGTGGTTTTGGAGATGGTATCTTAGAAGCTGCCAGAGAAAACAGCCAAATTGTAGCCCTAACTGCAGATCTAGCTGGATCATTGAAACTCAATGGATTTATTAAAGAATTTCCCGATCGATTTATCCAATGCGGAATCGCAGAAGCCAATATGATGGGCGTAGCTGCGGGCTTAACCATTGGTGGTAAAATACCGTTCACGACCACTTTCGCTAATTTTTCTACCGGAAGGGTTTATGATCAAATCAGACAGAGTATTGCTTATAGTGGAAAAAATGTAAAAATATGTGCGTCTCATGCCGGACTAACCTTGGGTGAAGATGGCGCAACGCATCAAATCTTGGAGGATATTGGGTTGATGAAAATGCTGCCAGGCATGACGGTAGTTGTACCTGCAGATTACAATCAAACCAAAGCGGCAACTAAAGCCATTGCCAAAACTGATGGACCTGTTTATTTGAGATTTGGAAGACCATCTTGGCCAATTTTCACAAAAGAAGAAGATTTTGTATTAGGAAAAGCACAAGTGTTGGCAGAAGGAAATGATGTTTCCATTTTTGCCTGTGGGCACATGGTTTGGATTGCAGTAGAGGCAGCAAAAATGTTGGCAGAAAAGGGCATATCAGCAGAAATTATCAACATACACACCATCAAGCCGTTAGACAATGCAGCGGTTTTACAATCTATACAAAAAACCAAATGTGCCGTTACTGCAGAAGAACACAACATCATTGGCGGTTTGGGAGACAGCATCGCACAGGTTGCAGCAAAAAATTTTCCAGTGCCCATTGAGTTTATTGGTACCAACGATACTTTTGGCGAAAGTGGCAAACCCGCAGAATTGCTGGTGAAATATGGTTTAGATGCACACCACATTGTTGCAGCAGCAGAAAAAGCAATGTCAAGGAAAAGTTAGTTCATTTTTAATGGACTTAAACCATTGGGTGAACGGCGCGTCTTAGTCGCCGCTCACGAAAATTTATTATGGCCAATCATCTCGACGACAAAGACCTGGTGTTTCAATTTAAAAATGGAACCAACAAGGATTTGCCATTTGCCCAAATCATGAAAAAATACCAGGAGCGTTTGTATTGGCATATCAGGAGAATGGTTGTTGTACACGAAGATGCACACGATGTGTTGCAAAACATGTTCATAAAGGTTTGGAAAAACTTAGACAATTTCAGAGAAGATAGTCAGTTGTTTACCTGGCTTTATAGAATTGCAACCAATGAAAGTCTCACCTTTCTCGATCAGCAAAAAAAAAGGGCTACGATTTCCATTAGCAATGAAGATTATGATTTAACCGATAAGATTGCGGCAAGCTCGCATTTTGATTCCAATAAATTAGAATGGAAATTGCAATTGGCCATACAAAAATTACCACCGAAACAAAGAGTTGTATTTAATTTGAGGTATTACGACGAAATGCCGTATGCCGAAATGAGCAAAATGCTGGAAACCAGTGAGGGAGCGCTCAAAGCCAGTTATCATCATGCGGTAAAAAAGATTGAAGATTATATTTTAAATCATTATTAAACATCAGCAGCTAAGAAAGCGTCATAACCAAGATGGAAAACAAAAACGACATACAAACAGAATTGGAAATGTTGAGTACAACAGTTGCATCCATTCCAAAAGTTGCGGTGTATGCTGTTCCGGAGGGGTATTTTGATTTTTGTTGTTTAGAAACTTTGAAAATAGTTGCCCAAATTCCCAATGGTTACACCGTTTCTGAAAATTACTTCCAACAATTTTCAGACAGCCTTTTTGCTGAAATAGAAAAATCATCAAGCACCAAATTTTCAACATCCAATCCTTACGAAATCCCCGAAAACTATTTCAACCAACTAACAACAACCACATTGGCAGAAATAAAAACAAATCAACGAAAATCAACAGTTCGTCGCTACATCCTACGACTATCAGTTGCTGCTGTTGTAGTTGTTTTTTTGGGTTTTGGCATTCAGTT
>CAIQHJ010000211.1 GCA_903871575.1 uncultured Bacteroidota bacterium | reverse complement strand
TGCATCATTTATTGCAGATGGTTTCGATTCAAGAACACCATCAGGTCCAGCGGTTAAGTTCTTCAATCCGGCAACAGGAGGTTATGTTGGTTTAACATCAACAAATATTCCTTTCGAAACAGGGAAAGCTTATATGACATTTGTTAGAGGAGACCGATCAATAAGATTGTTAGCACAAGCGGCTATTCCTACGGTGCTTAGAGAAAAAGGTGCAATTCCAACGGGTTCAATAACCGTATCTAGTTTAGGAACTGCATCAGGTCAGTTTGTGGCAATCGGAAATCCATATCCTTCTGCAATCGATTTTATTAAAATTATAAAATCAGGTATTACTGCAAATGTGTATTACATATGGGATCCTAAAACAGGTTCATACGGTGTAAATGCAACATTCCTTACCAATGGTAATGCATCATCGAGTGGTACAGCAGTGAGTTCTTGCACAAACTGCGGGGTAGGAAGTAGTTTCGCTAATGGTAATTATTATATTCAGTCGGGTCAGGGTTTCTTTGTTACAACATCTAGTGCAAATGGAAGTGTAACATTTAATGAAAATTGCAAAGTAGACAGCAGTAACCTCAGCACTCGTGAGGTTAATACACAAAGTAGCCTCAGAACCACTTTGTACAGACAACAAGATTCGGCTGCAATGCATGTAGATGAAGTATTGCATGTTTTTGATGACCAATACTCGAATGGGTTAGATTTGATGGATGCAGCTAAAAACAACAATGCATCTGAAAATTTATCCATAGCAAAATTGGGTCAATTGTTGGCTATTGAAAGCAGACCAACATTGCAAGAAAATGACACCATTTATTTGCGGTTAAATCAGGTGAGGGTTGCCAATTATAGCTTCTATTTCAATCCGCAAGCGATACAAGCCAACAACTTGGTTGCTTATTTGGAAGACAATTACTTGCAAACAAGCCAACTCATCAGTTTGACAGCATCAACACAAGTTAATTTTAACATTGCAAATGTTGCAGGGTCATATGCTGCAGACAGGTTCCGCATTGTGTTTAGGCCATTGGCACCAGTTCCGGTAACTTTTGTAGCGGTGAATGCGGTACCAAAGAACAAAGACATCTTGGTTTCTTGGAAAGTTGAAAATGAGTTGAACATCCATCATTATGATGTGGAGGCTTCAGCAGATGGCCGCAACTTCCAATCAATTGGAGCTGTAAATGCAACAGCCATCACCAACTACCAATGGTTAGACGAACAAGCAAGTGCTGGGGATCATTATTATAGAATCAAAGCATTAGGCAGCAATGGTGAATTAAAGTACAGTAAAATTGTAAAAGCTACCATTTCGGTTCCATCATCTATAACAGTATTCCCTAATCCAATAAAAGAAGACAGAATTGCACATTTGAAATTCGAACAAATGATTCAGGGTAAGTATACGGTGCGTGTTTTGAATATTTCTGGTCAAATTTTACAACGTGTGGTCATACAGCACCAGGGTGGAACTGCCACGCATTTGTTGACATTGGATAAGAAAATACCTGCCGGCAAGTATCAAATAGAAATTGTTGGCAACGATAATTTAAAAACAATTGTAGAAATACTTTTATAATTGGAAATAACCTTTATTTTTGTAGGATAATCTATTAAATGAAAACTATGGGAAAAATGAAAATAATGACAGGATTGATTGTCATTGTGTTGATGTTATCTGTCAATGTATGTTTTGCTCTACCTGATCCAAGTTGCGATCCGTTAGATCCTCTATGTCCAATAGATGGAGGGGTTAGTTTATTGATTGCAGCTGGTGTAGGATTGGGAGTTAGAAGAGCAATGAAAAAAAATACCAACCAATAAAATTCTTGTCAATTCGATTAATTTGTTAGATGCCCTTCATGGGCATCTTTTTTTATTAGCTCCTTGGTTAGACATTTAATGAAATTGATTTTTTATAAATGGGGATAAAGGTATTTTTTGGTTGAATTTTGTGTTTTTGAGTTGGAACCATTTAAATGGTGGAAGAGGGGGGCTTCGGGAAAACCAACATTATTTTTGCGTGAAAAAACAAATCTACTACCATTTAAACGGTGGAAGAGGAAGCCTTCGTGAAAAACAACATTTTTTT
>CAIQHJ010000210.1 GCA_903871575.1 uncultured Bacteroidota bacterium | reverse complement strand
GTCGAGAAAAAGCTGAAGATTTTCTTCAATCGAGCGGCTTCTATAGCTAGAGTCTTTCCCAGCTTCGGTGGGCGTGCCTTTGAGTAATGCAATTGCTTCTGACGTGCTGTCGTCAACATAAGCCAAACCTTTTTGAATCAATGCAATGGCATAATCAAAAAGCTTGTCGAAATAATCGGAAGCATATAACTCATTGTTCCAGTTGAATCCTAGCCAAGCGATATCCGCTTTGATGCTGTCAACATATTCTGTGTCTTCAGTAACAGGGTTGGTGTCGTCGAAGCGGAGGTTGGTAGATCCGCCATATTTTTGAGCCAATCCAAAATTTAAGCAAATTGACTTTGCATGGCCGATGTGCAAGTATCCATTGGGTTCTGGAGGGAAACGCGTTGTAATGGATTGATATTTTCCGGCAGCCAAATCGGCCTCAACAATTTCCTCTAAAAAATGCAAGCTTTTTTCTTCGCTCATGGTAAAATCAAAATTCAATGAATAAACAATCTAAAACTGAATGATAAAATGCCACATCTCGTTCCTATGCATTTCCCATTTTCTTTAAGTGCATGGTGTGCGAAATAACTGCATCGCGCATACGCTTGAATTCAATGTATTTGATATCAAACTCTTCGCAGGTTTTCTTAATAATTTTGCTGATAGCAGGGTAGTGGATATGTGAAATTTTTGGAAACAAATGGTGCTCAATTTGAAAGTTCAATCCGCCAACCAACCAACAAATAACTTTGTTTTTGGTAGCAAAATTGGCTGTAGTTTGTACTTGATGTATTGCCCACTCATTTTCAATATCGTTGGTATCTACAGGAACTGGAAATGCAGTGTCTTCAACAGTATGTGCCAATTGGAAAACAATACTCAACACAAATCCAGCAAACATACTAATGACTAAAAACCCAATCATCCATTTGATGAAACCGAGCATGTAAATTGGCAATACAATCATCATCGAATAATAACCAATTTTAGCAGCCCAAAATGCAAAATGATCAAACGTGCTCAACTTTTTAATAGGAACGATACCCACTTTTTGCTTGAAATATTTTTGATAGTCGGTTGCAAAAACCCACATGATCAATAACAAACAATATAAAAACCAAACGTAAATGTGTTGAAATTTATGAACGGCATACTTTTTTTGTGTTTCGCACATTCTCAACAAAGGCTTGATTTCAATATCATCATCTACACCATCAATGTTGGTATAGGTATGATGTACAATATTGTGTTTGTTACTCCACATCAACATGCTAGCGCCCAAGCCATTTACAGAATAGGCTGCAATTTTGTTCCAAAATTTATTGGCACTAAAGCTGCCATGCCCGCCATCGTGCATCACATTGAAACCGATGGCAGCTGTCAAACCTCCCATCAAAATACACTCCACAACCGCCATCCAGTTGGGTGGTGTAAAGAATACCAAGTGAACATACAATGAAACATACAAAGACCAAAAAAGAATGGCTTTGAAGTACAAAGAAAAGTTGCCTGTTTGTTCAATTTTGTTTTCGGTGAAATAAGCTTGCACGCGCTTTTTCAGTTCTTGATGAAAGTTGGTGTTGTTGTTATTTCTGAATTTTGGAACTGCCATTATACTAATGTTTAAGTGTTGTGTTGAATGAAAGCATCAAGGTTTTTGATGCCCAATGTTTTTTTGGATTGAAAGCCTTCGGCATATTTCACGCCAATTCGTTTACCCAACAATTGACTATTGTAGGCAACGATGTTTAAAAATTCGGGTGTAGAAATATAGGTTTGAGGCGCTTCTATGGATGCATTGAAAAACTGGGTTTTGTATGCCCTTATGGCTGCCATTTTTGTTTCAAATACCTCACTGATATCAACCAAGAAATCTGGCTCTAAATATCTGTCTTGTATGTAATGATAAACATAATTTGGTCGCCATGCCGATTGTTGAATACCCAATTCGAATGTTTCTATTTTTAATAATCCAGATAAAAAGGCGGCATCTGCAACCAATGCTGCGGCTCTTCCATGATCGGGATGTCGATCGTTTATGGCATTGCACAAAATGATATCTGGTTGGTATTTTCTGATGACTTCAATAATTTTTAGTTGGGAAGCTTTGTCGTTTTGAAAAAATCCGTCTTCTAGTCTAAGATTGATGCGAACATCTAAGCCCATTATTTTTTCTGCTGCAGCCGCTTCTTCCATACGGGTGTGTTTATTACCTCTTGTACCCAATTCCCCCTCTGTTAAATCTACAACACCAATGGTTTTTCCACGCATTTTTTCTACCAGCAATGTGCCAGCACAACTCAATTCTATATCATCCGGATGTGCACCAAAGGCGAGGACATCAATTTTCATGCTTCGTTCAATTTCTTATATTGCTGCAAGTTAATTCAATTCATGCAGAAAATGGTTAGTGTGGAAACAATCCGCTGTTAATTGAATTTAATTATAAACGCTGGACGCTGGAGATTTCTTTATACCCATACATGCGCTGAACTTCCTGTACAATTCTTTCGATGACGAGGTCTTCATTTTGTGGGTTATATGGCTGCTTTAAATTGCTATTGAAGAAAAATGCTACTGTTTGGTAGAGCCTAGCAGATAAGCCGCCTTGGTATTCCTTGATAATTTCATAGCAGTTGTTGCCGGTTTCTCTGTTGATCAATTTCATCAACACTTTACCCTGGTAAATAGACAAGTTGGTAAGCGGAGTTGTAAACTCTTTTTTGAGCTCTTTTTCTCGGGTGTTGATATATGATTTTCTTTTGGGTTTTTCTGTGATGTTGGCCAACTTAGCATTGATGTCGTTTAAAACCGCACCTGCTTTTCTGGCATAAGGATAGGTAACATACACCGCATTGCGCAATCGATTGTATTTTGCTGCTGCTGCTTTTTGTGCTGCGGTAAGTGTACAATGAACGTACACATAATTTAAAGTTGAAAACGGAATCGTATCGCCATTGTAAACGATCGCTTGCATGGGCAAGGTATCTGTGATTTTGTATTGACATTTGGCAGACATGCTTATCATTATACAAAAACCGATAAGCATCACTCGACAAGCCAATCTTTTAATGTAGGCGGTTAAACACATGTTGATAAATTTACGGCAATTCAATGATAATTGATACCCAACATTATAATTTAGTAACCTGTTTAATCAAAAATGATTTGATAGCAGTTGTTAAAATTATCCTGCAAATAAAAACATGTAACAAAGTCCGATAGAAATTAAAACCAAAACAACCGCTCCAAGCTTAGGTGAGAGGTTTGCCCGATGAACCATGCTCATCATGATGCCAAATGCCATCACAATCAATCCTATCCAAACTAAAATAATGTACGGAAATATGTAAGATTTGACCGTCACAAAATCAATCAATGTACTGGATTCCTTAACGCCTATTTTAATTTTATGTCCTTCTTCAATACCAACAAATCGAACAAACAAATTCTGTGCGTATACAGTATCGTCTACTTGCAAAACACCCAAGCTATCTGCTTGAATCAAAGGATATGCTTTGTAATGCATGCTGTCTTTGCTAACAAAAGTTACAGCTGCCATCAATGCAATATCATTGGGCGTGAAATGGAATTTTTCATTATTGGGATTCTTTACCACGCTGTCTAAAGTAAAATATCCATTGCCATAATAGTTTTTCTCCCCTTCGGCCATTACAAATGTTTTGAATTGGGCTGTGTCTTCGTTTTCCTTTGTATTGATGGCAAAAGATATATAGGTGAAAATGTCTTTGGTAAGAAATGATCTTGTATCCGGATTGCTGCTCATGTTGTTGTCCTTCATGATGTACACATCGGGTTGCAGTACAAATCGGTCATTTTCAGATTGTTTGTTGGTGTTCTGAAAAAACAAATGGTAAAATTTTCGTCCTTTTTCGTTACCAGCCGAGTCTTTTAAAAAGGTTACTTGATAGTCACCCATTTTAGTAGGCACTTGTCGAATCAGGGTTAGATTTTCTGTGGGATTGTCATCTTTTTTTGTCATGGGGTCTTTAGCCACTGGGACATTGATGCCATTGACACTGCTATCGCTAATGACTTGTTTGTTGCTGCTAGATATGAGCATACCTGCAATCATGAGGGTGAAGCCCAAATGGGCTAGTGAACCGCCTGCAAATTTTAAATTGGATTTTAAAACAAGGAAGATATACATGCCATTGGCGATGATTGCATAGATCATAAAAAACAAAGCCACATAGATGGCAATTAAAAATCCTAAGCCATGCTTGTGATATTCGATGGGGTATAGCAAGAACAATGCAATACTCAAAACAACGGTAGCAATGATGGGATACCTGAGTTGTTTGGTGAGATAACCTGCAGGTGTTTTCTTGTATTTTAAATATTGCGTTACTGCAGTTAAAAAACCGATGATGATGGCCACCAAGATCATGATTTTATTGTACAAAAACTCTGCGTCTTCGGGCATAGCCAAGGGGCCTTTGTGCAATTTAATGATCAGGTCTTTTAAAAATGGGGTTTTGCTGTAAACAGGAATTGAAGTGATAAGGATAATGAAAAGCGCTGCAAAAAAGAAAACAAGTGCGCCAATAAACATAAAAAACTCTCGGGTATTGGTATCTTCTTCTTGATGAATAGTAGGGATTTTCTTGAGGTTAAACAACAAATAGGAGAGCATAGGCAACGCAAAAGTCAAGACAAAAAGACCAATCATCACATTGATAGCCTTTCCCGCCTCTGTAAAAGCATGCACAGAAGTATCACCTAAAATGCCTGTGCGCGTTAAAAATGTAGAGTACAATACAAATACAAAAGTTAGTATGGCAAACAAATAACTGGCTCGAAGGGAGCGGCCGGTAGCTTTGTAAATCAACATGGTGTGTAAACCCGCAATCAATATCAGCCATGGAACCAAAGATGCATTTTCTACAGGATCCCAAGCCCAATATCCACCAAAACTCAATGATTCATAAGCCCATTTTCCGCCCATCATTATACCAACGCCCAAGATGCCTGCACACAGCAACACCCATGGCATTGCAGGCTTCACCCAATCGCCATATTGCTTTGTTTGTAATCCTGCAAATGCGTAGGCGAATGGCACAATCGTTAAAGCAAAACCCAAAAATAATATCGGAGGATGTATCACCATCCAATAATTTCTCAACAACACATTTAATCCCATGCCATCCTTGATAAAACTCAAATAATTGGGCTGAGAAAAAATAGGACCTGGAATTTCATATCGGGTAAGCGTAAACAAACTATTGCCAATGCGAACATCGAAAAAATAAATCCCCAAAATCATCAACATCAAAAATACCTGAGCAGTTGTGATAACCGTCATTACAGGCGCTTTCCAGCGTGAAAGATGGTTTTCGTTTTTTATGCGCAACATCACCAATCCAATTGTGGCATGCCATATCGACCACAGTAAAAAACTCCCTTCTTGTCCTTCCCAGATACATGCCAATAAGAATTTCGATTCCAATTCTTTAGAAGCATGCTTATATGCATACATATATTCGAAATAGTGGTTGGCACAAATGTAAAATACGATAGAGAAAATGGTGATGATGCTGATGAAATGAATGCCAAAAGAGATGCTTGAAAATTTTTGCCATGCTTGTTTTTGTTGAAGATCGGGGGTTCTGAACGCGGCAACAAATCCAATTAGTGAAACCATTGCGCTTACCAAAGCCAAAATCACAAAGAAATGCCCTATCTGCCCCGGAAGCAAATGCTCCCCTTCAAATTGTATCATGTAATTACTATTTTTCTATTTTGAGGAAACTTCCTCTTTCATTTTTTGTTCCAGCATTTTTTTATCGTCCTTGTATTTACTTGGACATTTTAAAAGGATATCCTGACAATCAAAATGATCTTGTTGCATTTTCCCCTTTAACACAATGCGTTCGCTTTTCTCTAAATCGCCGGGTTTGCTGTTGTGATAAACCACTTTTGTTTGACCACCCAAACTATCCACCGCATAAAAAGACAAGTAATTGGGATTGTTGATGGGGTCGTAGGTAATGGGCATGGATTTGTCGAGTTTAGCGATCAAATGCACAAATTTACCTTGTTTGTTTTTTGCTGATTGAATGGTATCGTAAGTAGAGAAATCTACAGAGAAGACCAATAATCCGACAATGAGGGCTGCAATGCCGATGAGTATAATTAAATGCGTTCTTTTCATAAATTGATTTGTTGCAAAGTTAACTCAATTCAAAATCAAAGGCGAGTTATTTGATATTTTTCGTAGTTAAAAATATTCTTGAATTATATTTGCGCAGCATTTTCAAAACAAACATATGGCAGACCTTTCTACATTCGATCCCAATTCTGTGGGAAATCCCAATAACAATATTTTTGGACTGCCATTTTCGGAGGAAGAGGCACGATTGGTTATTTTACCCATTCCCTGGGAAGTTACGGTAAGTTACAATGCCGGCACCTCAAGAGCCCCCGACCATATCTTTACCGCCAGCCTTCAAGTAGATTTATTCGATCCAGAATACAAAGACGCTTGGAAACAAGGTTTTTTTATGCGTAGTCCAGATAAGAAAATTTTGATGAAAAGTGATTATCTGCGCAAAGAAGCCGAACTCTATATCAATTACATCGCTCAGGGAGATGTAGTGAGCTCTAATAAATTTATGACCAAATCCTTGAAAGAGATTAACCAAGGCAGTTTGTTTTTAAATGATTGGGTGTATGAACAAACTTCCGCATTATTAAAGAAAGGGAAATTGGTTGGCCTTTTGGGAGGCGATCACAGCACACCATTTGGATATTTTAAAGCCATAGGGGAAATGTATCCATCATTTGGCATTCTACAAATTGATGCACATTGCGATTTGAGAGATGCTTACGAAGGTTTTGATTATTCTCATGCATCCATCATGTACAATGCGTTGCAACATATTCCAGCTATTCAAAAATTGGTTCAAGTTGGCATCAGAGATTATTGCGAAGATGAATTGAATGTCATCAACAACAGCAATGGAAGAGTAGTAACTTATTTTGACAGAAACATCAAACATAGACAATACGAAGGCGAAAGCTGGAAGACAATTGTAGATGAAATCGTATCTCAATTGCCCGAACATATTTTTATCAGTTTTGATATCGATGGTTTGGATCCAAAGCTTTGTCCACATACTGGTACTCCCGTGCAAGGCGGCTTCGAAGCAGAACAGGTTTTTTATTTACTACATAAAATCTATTTGTCTGGAAAACGCATCATTGGTTTCGATTTAAATGAAGTGGGTGTGAGCCATGATGAGTGGGATGAAAACGTTGGTGCACGCGTGTTGTATAAACTGTGCAACCTCTTAACTGCCAGCAATCCTGCGAATGAATAAATACAACATCATATTGCCGGATGAAAAAAATCGTACGTATCGTTTGGTCACAGTGCTGATAGCCATTTTGAATGCTGCAGGATTTATTTATATGAAATCGCATGTCAATAGCGAAGGCAGTGACTTTCTTACTTTGTTTGGAGGATCTATTTTAGTTGGACAAATTGGAAATTATTTTTTTTATAAAAAAAGGAGAAAATACAATTCCAACTTACTGTTGATAGGCATAGTTGTCGCTTCGATTTGTTGGATGTTTCTCGGAATGTTTGGTTTGGGTTTTCTTGATTTGACCTTTGCCGTTTTAGGTTTTATTGCATTCAGAAAGTTGGAGTTGAAATTCTATGATGATAAAATAGAGTTTCCAACATTTCCCAAAAAACAGTTTAGTTGGAATGAATTAGATAATCTGATTTTGAAAGACGGCATATTAACCATCGATTTCAGAAATAACAAACTGATGCAATTCACTTTGAATCAGTCAGAGAATAAAGATTTGAATGAAGCTGCATTTAATGAGTTTGTAAAAAATAATATCGGGTCTAATTAATAATTATCACCAATAACAATAACAATGGGCATTTTAAATGAATCACCTTTTTTGATGTACTCCGATGGCGGTGGAAATATTTTTGAGGATACCAGCTTGTACGTGGTTGGCAGAAGCGGATGGGATGCCTATCCAATTAATGTAGATGATTGGATAGAATTACCCGAGGGTGGACAATTGTATGAACTGCCGGGGAGGAGAGGCATTGGAATTGATGTGGTGACAGGAGAAATGCGCATTTGTGAAAAAGGATGGGCAGTAGCCGCTTTCATACCACCTGCACACACCGGTTTGTTTATGTCGGCTTATGAAACCATGCCCGATGCACCAACATTGCCTTTGTTTTGTTACACTGCTGCAGGTTGGTTGAATGATCAATTGTATGTTCCTGCAGTAAGAATTGAAAAAGACATTCGCCAGGAATGTGCAGGTTATGATGATGAGAAAATTGAAGTTGGTCACGATACACTATTATCTGCGTACCCTCATAACCGCTTGGTTCAACACCTAATGCAAAATTGTTGCATGACGTATACTTGTCCAGCCGCAAGAAACTTAGCCTTGGGAAGATGGGAATGTCCGGTTCCAGTATCGCCAGCTTGTAATGCCAATTGTATTGGTTGTATTTCATTCCAACCTATTGAGGAAGAAATTGTGAGTACACAAGATCGACTAACGTTTAAGCCTACTGCAGAAG
>CAIQHJ010000209.1 GCA_903871575.1 uncultured Bacteroidota bacterium | reverse complement strand
TGTAGATTTTGTGCTCAAGAAAAATAATTGCAAAAAAAGCGTCCAAAATGGACGCTTTTTTTGCAATGTTATGCTGTTTATTTTACTGCTTAATGAATTTCTGAGTCATCACTTTTGTTCCATTGATCACTTTAACCAAATAGAATCCTGCTCCCAAAGTAGCAATATCTACTTGTTGCATTTTAGATTGCATTTTTTGTGATTTGATGGCAACGCCTTTTGAATCCAAGATAACAATTGAGCAATTTGGATTCAATTCATCTGCGATGTTCAAGTTGATTTGATTGTATGCCGGATTAGGGAAAATCGACAACCCTGCGGTTGTTGCAACTGGAATTACTTGTTTGAAAGTAGTAGCGCCTGTATTGACAAGCAATGCATAACACTGAGTTGCATTAAATCCATTCACACTACCTGTGAAAGTAATGTCATCTACTCTCCAATTTGCTGTGTTTGCACCTGGTGCACCTGTACCATTGTAACCGTAAATTCTAAACGTAACCGCTGTTTCTACAGGTGCAGAAAATGTTAAACCCGTATTGGTTTTTAATGCCCAAGTATTGTTGGCCGTTAGGGTTCCTGTTGCAATGTTGGTAGCGTAATTGTCTACACTACTTCTCACAGCGTAAGCCAATGGACCTGTACCTGTTGACCTTGAACCAAAGCTTAAACCGGTTACAGAGATGGCGTTACCTGTTGATGGTGTGAGTGTAATTTGGAAATAAGCACTTCCAGAAGCTGCGGTATTTAAAGCACCTGTTCTGGCTGCAACACCTGCATTATTTGTTCCAGATGCACCTGTATAATTAGAAGCTGATGTACTGGTAATAAGGGTTGTAGTACCATTGTTGTTTCCTTGTGAAACAGAACTTGCTGTTAGTTTTGTAGCTACAGTTGCAGCAGCAGCAGTACCCGCGGTGAAATTATAATTTGCCAATGATACACTATTGAAACCACTAACTTTTACATAATATGTTCCCGCTGTAGCTGTGTTGGAAATAATTTGCTCTGCTGTTGTGCCTGTATTTGCAGATGAACCTACCAATGTCAAAGCAGAATTGTACAAACTCACATCATAATCTGCAGCCAAATTACTCAATGCAACTTTAATGTTGGTATTTGGCGTTGCCGTTGTGAATGAATACCAATCAACATCCGATGCAGTTGCAATTTGCGAGTTGATGCTGGTATTGGCGGTTAACAGGGTTGCTGTTGCAGAAGTGTTGTTTGATTCGAAGTTATTGCTACATGTAGATGGCGCAGTTGTTGCAAAAGTTGCAGATGCAGTAAATGCGCTTGAACCTGCAGAACAAACTGTTTGCACTTGGAACTCATAATTTGATGAAGCTGTCAAACCACTGATGGCAACTGAATTTGTAGCGCTCGTAGCGGATGTCCAAGCAGCAGCGCCAACAATTCTATATTGTACATTATAAGAAACTGCGCCGGTTACAGCTGCCCAACCCAATGTAGCAGAAGTTGCAGTAATGGCTGATGCAGTCAATCCTGATGTGGCATTACAAGCTGGTGGTGCAGAAGTTGTAAATGTTGTTGATGCGGTAAATGCACTTGTACCTGAAACACAAACAGTTTGTACTTGGAACTCATAATTTGATGAAGCTGTCAAACCTGTAATGGCTCTTGAGTTGATGGTGCTGGTTGTTGATGTCCATGCTGCAGCGCCAACGATTCTGTATTGTACATTATATGAAGTTGCGCCAGTTACAGCTGCCCAACCCAATGTAGCAGATGTACTTGTGATGGCTGTTGCAGTTAAACCTGAAGCAACTCCACAAGGAATGGTTGTTGTAAATTGAGCTGATACATAATTTCCTGTTCCTGCTGTACATGTTGCTCTTACTCTCCAATCATACAATGAACCTTGAATTAATCCTGTAAGGCTTGCTGTTGTTGCTGTTTGTGCAGTTGCAAAACTTGTCCATGTAGCCGAACTATTTAATTTGTAATCTACTGCATAGCTCAACGCATTGGTAACTGGGCTCCAGCTAATTGTTGCGGAATTGTTTCCAATGGCACTGCTTGTCAATCCTGCAGCATCGCCACAAGCAATGGCTGCTCCGATGGTGAAATTGGTGTTGCTAATATCAAAGAAAATATTACCAACAGATTCAATTTTAATTCTGGCTGTTGTTGAAGGTGTTGATGGAATAACCAATGCTTCTGTTCCATCATTTGGTGTGCTGGCAACCAATACCGTTGGGAAGGTTAAACCACCATCGGTAGACAATGATATTTTAACATTGGCACAGCTTACTGGCGCTAGTGTAGTGTTGGCAACACTCCATGTAATGTTTTGTGTTGATCCACCTGCCCATGTAACTGCTGTATTCGGTGCGGTTACTGCAAATGGCCCTGATGTTGAACTTACCGTAACAACCATGTCTGAAAATTGTGTTTGACCCACTTTAATTGGAGCAGTAGAACTATATGGACTGTTGTCTCTTACGGTTAATCTGAAATTTAAAGTGCGACTAACTGAGCTCAATGCTTCAGTGTTGGCACCTGCATCTCCGCCAGTTAATGGACCTGAAATCAAGCCACCAGCTAATATTGTAGCCAATTTAGGAAAGTATCTTGTTGGTGAAGCTGTTGGGCTAAATGAAATCCAGTTTGGACCTGTAGCTTTTGTTGCGCTAGCTAAACTGCTGGCTCCTGTTTGAGCAGTAGAAGCATTGTCATTTTGTTCCCAGCAATACGTCAATGCATCACCGTTGGCATCTGATGCAACTCCGGTTAATGCAAATGGCGTGCTGATGGGAATGGTATAATTTGGAACAGTAGTTAGTACTGGTGTAGCATTCGTTGCAGCAATGCTGGTTGTAACTGGACAAGTTTTAGTTGCCAAGTTCGCTTGAATTTGGGCAATAGAAGCTTGGTGATAAATGTCAATTGAATGATTAGACATATCCTGAGCAGTAATACCGGCGTAACCCATGATGGTCATACCAGAACCGGGTTCTTTGTTTACACCCGTACCCTCGTTGCTCATAGAAAAAGTATGATTGGCGCCCAACTGATGACCAACCTCGTGCACAACGTAATCGATATCAAAATTATCACCTTGAGGGATGCCATCTGCAGGTGAAGTGATGCCACTACCTTTTGATCCGTTCGTACAAACGCAACCAATACATCCAGCGTTTCCACCGCCGCCTGTTGATCCAAACATGTGTCCGATATCATAATTTGCTTCGCCAATAACAGAAGTTAAAGTAGATTGCAATTGAGCATTCCAGCTAGAAAGTGTTGTTGTATATGGATCAGATGATGCTACATAATAAATAACAGATGTTGTATTGGAAATCAAATTCAAATGCAATGCGAGGTCTTTTTCATATACCCCATTGCAACGCGTTAATGTGTTGTTGAAAGCCGCCAACACCAAACCAACTTGTGCTGCGCTTGTTGCTCCGAAATAATTTGAATACTCTGCATTACATGATTGTGCCAAACGCATGGTTTTCAAATCTCCACCCGAACGAGCTGTGATGCCCGCTTGTGTAACTTGGCTGCTTAACCCTTCCACCAATTGTTGATCTACAGTTGAGCAAGTCCATGGCAACTGGCCAGCTTGGCGTTGTGAATAAAACACTGCGTACACCGCATGATCATTAGAATATGGCTCAATAAACTCATTGGGCTTATCGGTTCTAAACACCATGGTTTGAATTCCCTGAGGTGATATACTTAGTTTTAAAGTTGCATATTTATCAGTTAACCCCTTTCCAGAAAATGCCCTGATTTCAGGAAAACGCGCTTGCAATGCTGGTTCAAAATTAGAAGCTTCATATACCTCAAATGACTCGATGTTGCCATCTGCATTGGGTAATGAAATAATGGTTGAATGTGCAGTTGCATTGTTAACAACCGAGAAAAGTTGTTGACGCAATTCAACCAAATTCAAATCATACAATTTGAAAGTTTTTGGAAATGACAATCTTGCTACAGATTTATCAGTAATGATTTTTTCTGTACTGGTATGTGCCGACCAGCATTTGTTAGATTGAGACATCACATTAGCCATCACAGCAAATGAAATAATCAACAGAAGGAATTTTTTCATAAATAGAACTTTTTTTGTTTAGGTTCGTAAATGTATGCAATAATGAATAATCTCAATTTTGTTTTTTCTCCCAAAAAACAGGTTTTTTTCTTGGAAAATTGGGGATAAAAACAGGTTGCAATAAAATTCTATTTCTAATTGTTGATAATCATTACTTTGCAGTTATGAATCGCCAAATCATCGCTTTACTGAAAAAAGATTTTCTGCTCGAATTCAGGCAAAAACACACATTATATGGCATGTTGTTGTACATCGCTGCAACCATTTTTGTGGTGTATCTTTCATTACCAGAAAGTCCAGAGACCAATGTTTGGAACAGTTTATTTTGGACAATTCAATTGTTTGTTTGTGTAAATGCGGTTGCCAAAAGTTTCTTGCAAGAAAGCAGAGGCAGAATGTTGTATTTTTTTTCCATCACCTCACCGATTGCCTTCATCATCAGTAAACTCCTGTTTAATATGGTGTTGATGATGGGTATGAGCTGCATCAGTTTGTTTTTGTTTTATGTTTTTTTAGGCAATCCTGTGGTGAATGCTTCTGTATTTTTGGGCATTACCCTTTTGGGAGGCGCAGGTATAAGTTTGGTTTTTACGTTGATGAGTGCCATCGCAGCAAAGGCGCAACAAAATGCTGCATTGATGGCCATACTTGGATTTCCGGTTATCATTCCTCAGTTGCTTTTGCTCATCAAACTCAGCAAAGCTGCATTTGGTGAAGTTTTCAGAGATGGTGCAGTTTTGCAATTGTCGGGCATAACCTTTTTGATGGATGTATTTGTGGTGGTGATGGCTGTTGTGTTGTTTCCTTACTTATGGAAAGATTAGTGCATCTGTTTATTTTTGGCATTATTATTAAATAAATGTGGAGCAGTTTCCCATAACTTTGCCCCACTAAAACAAATACCCTTTTTGCTGGTGTATAAAAGTTGGTGGAAAATATTGTCTTTTCTTTTGTTGGTCTATACCATCGTTGGCGGCTTCCTATTGGATGTCCCCAAGCTTTTTATTCTAAACGAAACCATCAGAAATCTCTACTTCCATGTTTGCATGTGGTTTGGAATGATGATTTTGTTTACCGTTAGTTTTGTTTACAGCATCAAATATTTAATGGGTTTCCAATATCGCTACGATATTTTCGCCAATAATTTTGCGGCGGTGGGATCTTTGTTTGGTATACTTGGATACCTTACCGGTGTTATTTGGGTAAATGTTACTTGGGTAACAGACCAAGGTCAATCTTTGGGCAGTGTGCTAAAAGAACCCAAGCTCATTGGTGCTGCCATTGCATTGTTGATATATGGTGCCTATTTTGTACTCAGGGGTTCGTTTACAGATATCGACAAACGGGCACGCATCAGTGCTGTTTACAATATTTTTGCTTTTGCGATGTTGTTTCCCAGCATCTGGATCATTCCAAGATTGGTAGGAAGTTTACATCCCGGAGCACCAGGCAGCGACAGCGGAAATCCAGCTTTAGATAAAAATGACATGGACGCCACCATGCGCATGGTTTTCTATCCTGCAGTAATTGGCTGGACATTATTGGGCGTTTGGATTGCCACTTTAAAAATTAGAGTCGCGCTCCTTGCCGAAAAAAATATTTTAGAAAATCATAAATCTGCATAATTGTACATGAACAGAATCTTACTTTTACTTATCGGTTTTTTTATCAGCAGCATTACATGGGCACAACAAAATAAAGAAGTTCCTGAGATGGCAGATATCATGCGGAGCAACGGAAAAATCTATACCGTTGTTGCGGTTTGTTTAACCATCCTGATTGGGTTGTTTATTTATGTTTTTAGCATCGATAAAAAAATTCAACGATTGGAAAAAAAATAATTCATTTTTGCTTTTATATTTGAGAAAATAAAAACCTACAATATGTCATCAAACCCAAACTATAGCTTTTTTCAGAGTGTTGAGAAAAGTTTTGACAAGGCATCTAAGTTTACCAACTGGGACTTAGGCATCCTAGAACAAATTAAAGCTTGCAACAGCGTTTATCAAATGCGTTTCCCGGTGAAACTCGATGATGGATCGATTGAAGTTATCGAAGCTTATCGCGTGCAACACAGTCAGCACAAATCTCCTTGTAAAGGTGGTATCCGTTTCAGCGACGAAGTAAATCAAGATGAGGTGATGGCGCTTGCATCATTAATGACCTACAAATGTGCCATTGTGAATGTACCATTTGGTGGCGGTAAAGGTGGTATTAAAATCGACCCGAAAAAATATTCTGTATACGAACTCGAAAAAATTACGCGTAGATATACCGCAGAGTTGGTAAAGAAAAATTTCATTGGACCAGGCATTGATGTTCCGGCACCAGATTATGGAACTGGCCCAAGAGAGATGGCTTGGATTGTTGATACCTATGCATCACTCAAGCCTGGAGAAATTGACGCTGCAGGATGTGTTACAGGAAAACCAGTAACCCAAGGTGGTGTAAGAGGCAGAACAGAAGCAACCGGTTTGGGTGTGTTTTTTGGTATCCGTGAAGTATGCAACATGGAAGACACCATGACAAAATTGGGATTGACAGTTGGCGTTGAAAACAAAACAGTAGTAATTCAAGGATTAGGAAATGTGGGTTATCATTCAGCCAAATTTTTCAGAGAAGGCGGCGCAAAAGTTATTGCACTTGCAGAATATGAAGGTGCTATTTTTAATGCAGACGGTTTAAATGAGGAAGAAGTATTTCAACACAGAAAAGCAACAGGGTCTATTCTAAATTTCCCGGGTGCAACCAACCTTGCAAAAAATACAGATGCTTTAGAATTGGAATGCGATATCCTAATTCCTGCGGCATTGGAAAATGTAATCAATGGAGAAAACGCACCGCGTGTAAAAGCCAAAATAATTGGAGAAGCTGCAAACGGACCATGTACTCCAGAAGCAGATGAAATTTTTGCACAAAAAGGAATTTTATGTGTTCCAGATATGTATCTAAATGCAGGTGGCGTTACCGTTAGTTATTTCGAATGGTTGAAAAATTTAAGCCACGTTCGTTATGGTAGAATGGAAAAAAGATTAACCGAGAATTTGAATACTAAAATCTTGGAGCAATTGGAAAGCTTAACAGGAAAATCTGTATCTGATGCTAACCGTGAATTTATTATGCACGGACCAGAAGAACATGATTTGGTGCATAGTGGATTGGAAGAAACCATGATCACAGCTACCAGAGAGATTATGGAAATCTGGAAAGAGAATCCTTCAATACCAGATATGAGAACAGCTGCCTATGTAAGTGCTATCAATAAAGTTGCTACGAGCTACGCTCAATTGGGCATTTTCCCATAACAAATAAAAATACCATCATAAAAAAAAGTCACCAGCAACGGTGGCTTTTTTTATGTTGTCAATTCAGCAATTGCAACAATTGTAGTGCCTTTTTTCTCAAATCCATATGTCTGAAGTCCGTTGGTTACAAGAATGTATCTGGATTGTATAACGGTGAAATAATGTATAGCCTGGTGTAAAACTTTTTCATTGATTTCAACATGCATTTCTTTGCACTCTACTAAAATCAAGGGTTGCATGTTGTTTTCATACACAACGATATCAAAACGTCGCTTCACTTCTCCAATGATGATTTGTTTTTCAACAGCGATCAAACTCAATTGAAAACCCAGTACTTCAACCAGGTACAATAAAAAATTTTGGCGTACCCATTCTTCCGGTGTCAACACAATCCATCTTTTTCTAACCAAACAAAAAACAAATTCCTGATGACCTTCCATTTTAATGGTTGGCTTTTTATCCGGATAATTTACATGCATCATTTCATTATTGTTTTTCGCTTTCAGCTAATAAATAGATGGAATGAGTGAAACAGCATATCCCCTTTCTTAGCAATCAATTCGTTGCTGCATCTGCGTTAATCATTCCCCAACCCAAATTAGCATTTCTTGTCGGATAATATTGACTTGATAGCATAAGTTTATTTAAAACCTGATCTCTTGTGTAGGATGGAAATCGACTCCAAACCAAAGCGGCCATTCCTGCGGTTGTGGCCGTTGCTACCGACGAACCGCCAACAATAGAAGGCACATCACCACGCATCGCTACGGTTAAAGGAAATGATTTGTAATCTGGCTTTTCCATAACCACCGTAAAATCTGTTTCTGAGCCATCGTGACAATCCGTGCAGGAAGTATTATAGTCTGTTGTTTTTACACCCGTAACAGCATTTACCTGTGGCAAGGTCGCAGGGAATATAACGCCAACCCAGCTGCTTGTCCAACTGAATGATGTGCCTGCCGCACAGAAAATCAGTTTCCCTTTACCATAGGCGTACAAGATGGCATCTTTTATCTGGCTGCTGGTGGTGATTCTGCCCAAGCTCATACTGATGATTTTAACATCCAATCTGTTGGCTGCATTGGTAAATGCATCTGCAACACCTTTTGCTTCTCTGCTGTTCTCAATAAACACACCTTCTGCAGCTCTACAAGTAATCAAATTGCAATTGTATGCCACACCGTTTGCATTGCCGTCAACACCTCTTGGAGCAGCACAAGCGCCAGCCATGGAAGTACCATGTCCGCAATCGTCGTCGGGCGTTTCAATAGGTCCAGTTGGTATGCCCAAAAAACTAGCTCTAGGCAAAGTCACTATTTTTTCAATTGTTCTTCCCGTTGATTGGCCTTGATTGAAAGCTGTTCCAAGATTCTCTTGATCCAATTCACAACCAGTGTCTATGATAAAAACCTTTATGCCTTTGCCCGTCGACTTTGCCCATGCTTTTGGAATTTGATGATACGCATAATTCCATGATTGCATGGAGGCTGGGCTAATAAAAGTATAGTCGTTGTTTAAGGTCAATCCAAGTTCAGCATTGTTGCTGCCACATCCACTGCTGCTGTTAGCTGATGTTTGGCTTGGATTTTTCATTGAATTTGTCTGTAATAAATTGGGTTCATATCCCATTGGCTCAACATATCTAACCATCGGATTACTTCTCAACAATTGTATGGTTGCTGGATTTTTAATGACAAGGTTTACCACAGGTAATACAAACTCATCCCAAGGCATTATTTTTTGTAGGGTAAGCGATTTGTCTAACCGTTGCTCAGATGACAATGCCAACTGGATGAGTTGATCTTTTGCTTTTTTCCATTCGGGTTGTTGTATATCTATTTGATGGATGTTGTCTTCCATATTGAATTGTTGATCGATGGTAAATCCAATCGATAAGATATGATCTGCATTTTCTAACGCACTCCAAATAAAATCATCGCTGCTTGCATTCCAATCGAAAGCCTGATGCATGCGTATTTCTTTTTTAATTTGTTCATCCATTTCCACTCGAGAAAACAAATGAACATTTGTAGCATGTTGAAGTTGTGTTTCTTTTTTACATGCGCAAAAAAATAAGCAAAGGCAGAATAGGAAAGCGTATACTTTTTTCATGGGTTATCATTTAAACACAAAATTAAATGCTACAGAAAGTGGAGCGATGAAATTTCACTAATGAATATTCAGCATGACTGAACTTTATTTACAAATTCATAAAACAGATTAGTTATATTTAGGTACAACAACACATCATTTGTATTTTAAAAAGAATAAACACTAAAAATAGCTTTTGCAATTGGATTGATAACTTATACAATTGAACACTAAGGCTATAATACTTGGATAAAAAAATAACGTATTGAACACATGAAAACAAAAGAAGAAATTGTAGCCAATTGGTTGCCAAGATATACCGGATTAAAATTAGAGGCATTTGGAGAATATATTTTGCTCACCAATTTTACGAAGTATGTTCAACTTTTTGCCGAGTGGAATAAGGTGGACATTATAGGAAAAGAAAGCCCGATGCAATGTGCAACAGCCAACAATATTACCATCATCAACTTTGGTATGGGAAGTCCGGGTAGTGCAACCATTATGGATTTGTTGACGGCTATCAACCCCAAAGCAGTTTTGTTTTTGGGAAAATGTGGAGGATTAAAAAAACGCAACAAAATTGGCGATTTGATTTTACCTATTGCCGCAATTCGAGGAGAAGGAACCAGCAATGATTATTTTCCGCCAGAAGTGCCGGCATTACCAGCTTTCGCATTGCAAAAAGCAATTTCAACTACCATCAGAGATTATGAATGTGATTATTGGACAGGCGTTTGTTACACAACCAACAGAAGGGTTTGGGAGCACGACGAACAATTTAAAGCATACTTAGAAAAAATAAGGGCATATGCAATTGACATGGAAACCGCAACTATTTTTACCGTTGGATTTTACAACAAAATACCAACAGGTGCATTGTTATTGGTGAGTGATTCGCCCATGGTGCCGGATGGTGTAAAAACAGAAGCCAGTGATCAATTGGTTACGACACAGTTTGTAGAAAATCATCTTAAAATTGGCATCGATTCCTTAAAACAATTGATGAACGCTGGACTAACGGTTAGGCACCTGAAATTTTAGTAGCGCTATTCTATGAAAAAAATATTGGACATACAGCATTTATCCATTCAATTTAAAAATGGAAAACAGTTAACTACCGCTGTTGATGATATTTCATTTTCTGTTGCCGAAAATCAGTTTACCGCAATCGTTGGAGAAAGCGGATCGGGAAAGTCCTTAACGGCATTGTCGATATTACAGCTGTTGCCTTCAGCAGCAACGGTAACAGGTAGGGTTTTGTTTTCAGATGCTGATGGCGTACAAGATATCTTAACATGTGCAACCAAAAAATTATTAAGCCTGCGTGGCAATCGGATAGCGATGGTATTCCAAGAACCGATGACAGCACTAAATCCGTTGATGACCTGTGGCAAGCAAGTGGCAGAGGTTTTGGTAAAGCATCTCGGACTCAACAAAGCAAACGCCAAAGCAAAAGCTATCGAACTTTTTACAGATGTAGAATTGCCTCAACCTTCGGATATATATGATCGTTACCCACATCAAATTAGTGGGGGACAAAAGCAACGGGTGATGATTGCCATGGCCATAGGATGTAATCCAGCACTCTTAATCGCTGATGAACCAACGACCGCATTGGATGTTGTTGTACAAAAAAACATCATCGAGTTGCTAAAAAAAATGCAACAAAAACATCAACTCACTGTTTTGATGATTACCCATGATATAGACTTGGTTGCAACAATAGCCGACGAGGTATTGGTGATGTACAAAGGAAAAATAATTGAAAAAGGAATGGCTTCTACGGTGTTGAAACATCCTTTACATCCATATACAAAAGCATTGATAGCTTGCAAACCCAGCGCAAATAAAAAAGGAAAACCATTGCCTATTTTAGAAGAAGGGATGATGAGTGAAATCGAAAATACAGCAATATTTTTTCCAAAAAAGACAACAGCAGAAAAACAAGATAAATTGTTGTTATCGATCAGGGATTTGACTGTTGCATTTCCTGCGAAGAAAAACATTTGGGGCAAAGCAATGTCGATGCATACAGCAGTTAACAAGGTGAGTCTATACGTTAATCAAAATGAAATTGTGGGATTGGTGGGTGAGAGTGGCTGTGGGAAAACCAGTTTGGGCAATGCGATATTGCAATTGGTTGAACCTGTTTCTGGCAGTATAGAATTGAATGGCAAATTGTTGACAAAAAATACGGCTCATATTTGGGGAAAGGAAATACAAATGGTATTTCAAGATCCGTATAGTTCATTACATCCGAGATTGAAAATTGGCGATGCCATTATGGAGCCGATGAAAGTGCATCGTTTGTTCGGATCGGCTTCAAGAAGAAAAGAAAAAACAATTGATTTATTGGAGCAAGTGGGTTTATCGTCCGATTCATTTGGTAGGTATCCGCATCAATTTAGTGGTGGACAGCGGCAACGAATTTGTATTGCTAGGGCATTGGCTATGGAGCCAAGCTTTATGGTTTTTGATGAGAGTGTTTCGGCATTAGATGTGAGCATGCAGGCGCAAGTATTAAATCTAATCAACGAATTAAAACAGTCGCATCAGTTTACGGCATTGTTCATTTCACACGACCTTTCCGTGATTCATTACATCAGCGACAGAATCTATGTTATGAAATCGGGTGAAATTGTAGAAACAGGAAACGCGAATGAGATTTTCAACAACCCACAACATGAATATACAAGGGAGCTGATTGGCTGCATTACGGGAAATGATGGTTGATTTGGAGAAAATGTTTGGGGTTTATTGTTTGGTGTTTGGTGTTGTTGAGACAGCATATCCAGTATCCAGTATCCAGCTTATCCAGCTTATCCAGCATCAAGTATCCAGTATCCAGCTTATCCAGCTTATCCAGCATCAAGTATCCAGCTTATCCAGCTTATCCAGCTTATCCAGCCAAATTTCTTCCCTCTTTCTAATTTAAAACCTTTACATTTGTAATTCAAAATCATGCCGTAACATGATATGCGCCTTGTCTGGACTGAAAAGGCTTACATATACGCTGAATGCAGCATTGCGGCATGTAATAAACCAAATTATTACGTATGAAATTATCTCAATTCCGCTTTGATTTGCCGTTAAATCTCATCGCACAAAATCCAACAAAAAAAAGAGAAGACAGTCGCTTGATGGTTATTCATCGTGCTACAGGTCAGATCGAAGACCGTAAGTTTTCAGACATCATGGAGTATTTCGACGACAAAGATGTTTTTGTAGTCAACAACACCAAAGTTTTTCCGGCCAGAATGTATGGCAGAAAAGAAAAAACAGGTGCCAAGATTGAAGTTTTTTTATTGAGAGAACTCAACAAAGCCAATAAACTTTGGGATGTAATTGTTGATCCCGCAAGAAAAATCAGAGTAGGAAACAAATTGTATTTTGGTGAAAACGACGAGCTAGTGGCTGAAGTCATTGACAATACAACAAGCCGTGGCCGTACGATTCGTTTTCTTTGGGACGGAACAGAAGATGAATTCAGACAAATGCTTGAAATCATGGGAGAAACACCATTGCCAAAATATATCAAGCGCAAGCCAGACGAAGAAGATAAAGAACGCTATCAAACGGTGTATGCCAAATATGAAGGTGCGGTAGCTGCTCCAACAGCAGGTTTGCATTTCAGCAAAGAATTAATCAAACGACTAGAAATTCAAGGCATTCGCTTCGCTGAAGTTACCTTGCACACTGGCTTGGGAACTTTCCGACCCATTGAAGTAGAAGATTTGAGTAAACATAAAATGGATGCAGAGTATTATAAGGTAGATGAAACAGCTTGTGCCATTGTTAACAAAGCAAAAGAAGGCAATAGACGCATATGCTCAATTGGCACAACCACCATGAGAGCAATGGAAACTTCGTACACCGCTCAAAAATTATTAAAACCATCGGAAGGTTGGACCAACCATTTCATTCATCCACCCTACAATTTCAATATCGCAGACGCTTTGGTAACCAATTTTCATTTGCCAAAAACCAGCTTGATGATTATGGCTTGTGCTTTTGCTGGGTATGATTTAATGATAGAAGGATATAAAAAGGCCATCAAAGACAAATATCGATTCTTCAGTTATGGAGATGCGATGTTGATTATTTAACAACCCTTCAAGAACATTTTTACAAACGCGCTCATTTTTGGGGGCGTTTTTTTTTGGAAAAAATTCAAGAGAGATGGAGAGGCTGGATGCTTGATGCTAGATGCTGGATGCTTGATACTGGATGCTGGATACTGGATTTATAGATAAAGTCGGCATTCTCTTATTGCTTGTATAAAGATTTGGAGCAAAAAAAAGGACCATGATAGAAATCGCGGTCCGTATTAATCCAATATCCTATGAAAAACCACTGTTATAACGCACAACAAGTATGGTTTAGTATGTAAATCAATAAATTATGTAAATTTTGCACGGAAATTTACTCCGACACCGCTCAGCTGATTAGAAGCAACAATATTGTAATACTAGCTCCAAACCCAACCACAGGCAGAGTAGACATCCAATCTAATATCTGCAAAGGTTATTGGGTAACCGATGGACAAGGAAGAGTGTTGACGAGAGTGGTCGGCGGAAGACAAAATCAAATAGACATCGCCCGCCTGTCGAACGGAATATACTGAATCACACTGCTGATGGATGACAATACAGTACAAACCTTGCGGACATTCAAACAGAACTAAAAGAACACGATAGCGCTACTACATCCGGTTGTGAAAGCAGCCGGATTTTTTTGTGTAAGGAAATACCAGAATTAGCAGGAATGAATAAATAAAAAAAGGGCCATGATAGAAATCGCAGCCCGTATTAATCCAATATCCTATGAAAAACCATAGCTATAACGCCGGCGTTTGTTGTTTTAGTATGTAAATCAAGAAATTGTGTTAGATAAGCTGGAAAGGCTGGATAAGCTAGATAATCCATAAATCGATTAGATGAAGATTTGGAGCAAAAAAAAAGGACCATGATAGAAATCGCGGTCCGTATTAATCCAATATCCTATGAAAAACCATTCTTAAAACGCTAACGCGTTGGTTTTATTGCGTTTAGAAGCATTTAATTGTTGGCATCAATAAAAACCAAATCCATTTTCTCTGCCAATTGACGCAGGTCGTTCCAAACAGCACCTGCAACCGGAATACCATTTGCCATCCTTTCCAATTCCATTTTTCTTTCTGGCTCACCCGGAATAATTACAGGTTGATTCGCATCTATTGGCGCTGCTGTCTTAAATCTTTGTATCCACAAATCCATATCTTTCTTGAAAGCTGCTGCTGGTCGAAATGCATCAATTCGCATGGCACCAAAAAAATGACCAATCCCCTTCCCTGGCTGATTTTCGGGCATGGGCACATAGGCCGGAAATGGTGGCACCCATGGTCCAAAATTTGCCCCACTTAACACCCCAGAAAATACATCAACTATTGCACCCAGCATATACCCTTTGTGGCTGCTGTGCTCGCGGTCGGAACCCAAGGGCAATAAAGCACCTCCCTGTTTTAAGATATTTGCATCATTGCTATTTACACCTGCTGCATTTTGTACCCAACCATCTGGTGTAGCTTGATTTTTCAATTGTAATATTTCCAATTTGCCATTTGCTGCAGTTGTGGTTGCAAAATCTGCAACAAAAGCAGGTTCAGTTCCAGCAGGTATCGCCACAGCAATTGGGTTTGTTCCCAACATTCGCTCCCGCGAAAATGTAGGTGCCACCAATGCAGATGCATTCGTCATCGCAATGCCAATCATATCGTTTTCCAAAGCCATCATGGCATGTTGACCCGCAATACCAAAATGA
>CAIQHJ010000208.1 GCA_903871575.1 uncultured Bacteroidota bacterium | reverse complement strand
GATCATAATTTGGAGAGTATGGGTAAAGCAGGGCGTAACCGTTGGAAAGGTATCAAACCACGTACAAGAGCGGTAGCGATGAACCCGGTAGATCACCCGATGGGTGGTGGTGAAGGTAGAGCTTCTGGAGGTCACCCTCGTAGCCGTAAAGGTAAATATGCAAAAGGTCAAATTACTCGTACCAGAGGAAAAGGATCAGATAAAATGATCATCCAAAGAAGAAACGGTAAAAAATTACCAAACAAATAATCAATCATTTTTCAATTGTTAAAATATCCGATTAAATCGGAGAATCAACAAAAACAACTATAACACATGGCTCGTTCGTTAAAAAAAGGTCCTTACATCGAAGCAAAACTTGAAATGAAAGTGAATGCGATCATTGAAGGAAAAGCAAAAAAAACAGTAATTAAAACTTGGAGTCGCAGAAGCACCATCACTCCAGATTTCGTTGGACAAACATTTGCGGTGCACAACGGTAATAAATTTATTCCGGTGTATGTAACAGAATTTATGGTTGGACATAAATTGGGTGAGTTTTCACCAACAAGAAATTTCAGAGGTCACTCAAGTAAAAAGGTATCATAAAATTGTTTATTGAAGAAGCGAAGGATAAAACCTGAGCCTTAACACTAAACCTTAAACATAGTAAAATGGAAGCAATCGCAAAATTAAATAACTATCCTACTTCACCCCGTAAGATGCGCTTATTGGCTGATTTGATTCGTGGGATGAAAGTGGAAAAAGCTTTGGCTATTTTGGAGCACAATCCAAAACATCCAGCTGTTCCTTTACGCAAATTGGTAGTGTCTGCCATCAGCAACTGGAAACAAAAAAATGATGGTGCAGATGAATCAACATTAATCGTTAAAACCATCTTTGTTGATGGCGCTAGAGTGATCAAGCGTATGCGTCCTGCACCACAAGGTCGTGGATATAGAGTGCGCAAACGCAGCAACCACGTAACCGTAATTGTAGATGCATTTGGAGGTCAAATTCCAACAGCTATCGCTCCAGCGGTAGAAGAAGCAGTAGTGGAAGCACCCAAAAAAGCAGCAACTAAAAAAGCAAAAAAAGTAGACTAAAATAAACACAAACTAATATTTAAAAACCGAATATGGGTCAGAAAACAAATCCGATAGGTGCAAGATTAGGAATCACTCGTGGCTGGGACAGCAACTGGTACGCTCATAAAAAAGACTACGCAGTAAAGCTAATTGAAGATGATAAAATCAGAAACTATCTGAATGCACGTATCAACAAAGGCGGTATCGCTAAAATCGTGATTGAGCGTACGCTAAACAAACTGATTGTAACCATTCACACATCTAAGCCAGGTATCATCATTGGTAAAGGTGGTGGAGAAGTAGATAGAATTAAAGAAGAGTTGAAGAAATTGTGCGGTAAAGATGATGTACAAATCAACATTTTAGAAATTCGTCGTCCAGAATTGGATGCTCATATCGTAGGAGATACCATTGCCCGTCAATTGGAAAATCGTATCAATTACAAGCGCGCTATCAAAATGGCTATTGCTTCTGCATTGCGTATGGGTGCTGAAGGAATTAAGATCAAAGTTGGTGGACGTTTGGGTGGAGCTGAGATTGCACGTAGCGAAGAAATCAAACAAGGTCGTACACCATTGCATACACTTCGTATGGATATCGATTATGCTAGCGTATTTGCATTAACTGTATACGGAAAAATTGGTATCAAAGTATGGATTTGTAAAGGAGAAGTATTGGGTAAAAGAGATTTGAACCCGAATGTAATTGCAGGTGCTAAGAATGAAGGACCAGACAGACCAGCCGGTGGATTTGATAGAAACGACAGAAGAGGTGGTGGAGATGATCGCAGAGGCGGAGGAAGAGGCGGAGATCGTAGAGGCGGCGGACAACAAGGCGGCGGCGGTGGAAGAAGATAATCCATGCATTATTTTCGAAACACAAGAAAATAACACAAATTAAAACAGTAGAAAATTAGAATAAAATGTTACAACCAAAAAGAACCAAACACAGAAAAACGCAGAAAGGCAGAATGAAAGGTGATACCAAAAGAGGTGCTACGTTGGCATTCGGTACTTTCGGACTAAAAGCATTGGACAGCGTTTGGTTAACCAATCGTCAAATTGAAAGTGCTCGTCAGGCAATGACGCGTCATATGAAAAGAGAAGGAAATGTTTGGATCAGGGTTTTCCCAGATAAACCAATTACCGCAAAACCAGCCGAGGTAAGGATGGGTAAAGGTAAAGGTAACCCAGAAGGTTGGGCAGCCATCATTCAGCCAGGAAGAATTTTATTCGAAGCGGATGGTGTACCTGTACAAGTAGCCAAAGAAGCATTTGAATTGGCAGCACAAAAACTACCAATCCTTACAAAGTTCATTGTTAGTCGCGATTACCAAGATTAATAACAAACGAACCAAAACAGATTATATCAATTATCAAACTAAATAAGATGTCAAAAAAAGTTGATTTTGTAAAAAGCCTTAGCGGATTAAGTGAGGTTGAATTGACAGCAAAGATTCAGGAAGATGAAATGCGCATCAAGAAACTATTGTTTACACATGCACTTTCTCCATTGGAAAATCCACAAAGCATTCGTTCTTTAAGAAGAGATATTGCACGTTTAAAAACTCAATTAAGAAAAATTCAAATTGGAGCTTAATCCAGTTAAAAAAATACATGATGGAAACAACAAATACTATAGAAAGAAATTTAAGGAAAACAAGAGTGGGCGTGGTATCCAGTAACAAAATGGATAAAACCATCACTGTAAAAGTAGAGCGTAAAATCAAACATCCGCTTTATGGTAAGTTCCTTAAAAAAACAACCAGCTTCCATGCTCATGATGAAAAAAATGAGTGCAGCATTGGTGATATTGTTAAAATTATGGAAAGCCGTCCTTTAAGCAAAACAAAACGCTGGAGATTGGTGGAAGTGGTTGAAAAAGTGAAGTAATTTTTCCCATCAATTGATGGATGTTCTAAACTAATAACAATTACCGTTTGTTGGATGATCCAACAACAAAAAGCAAAATAAAATGATACAGCAAGAGAGCAGACTAAATGTTGCAGATAACAGCGGCGCCAAAGAAGTACTTTGTATCCGTGTATTGGGTAATAGTGGTCAGGATTATGCAAAAATCGGCGATAAAATTGTCGTTACCGTAAAAGATGCAATGCCTGCCGGTGGTGTTAAAAAAGGTACCGTAAGCAAAGCCGTTATCGTTCGTACCGTAAATAAATTGCGTCGCAAAGATGGTTCTTACATTCGTTTCGACGACAACGCGGTAGTGTTGTTAAACAACTCAGACGAACCAAGAGGTACACGTATTTTTGGGCCAGTTGCGCGTGAATTGAGAGATAAAGGTTACATGAAAATTATCTCTTTGGCACCAGAAGTGTTATAATCAAAACAAGTAAGTTAATAAGCATAAAGCTAAAAAGCGATATAAAATGAGTACAAGATTCAAACCAAAATTCAACATTAAGAAAGGCGATCAGGTAGTAGTAATTACCGGCGACGATAAAGACTTAACCAAGCCTCGCAAAGTGTTGGAAGTAATTGTTGATAAAGCACGTGTATTGGTTGAAGGTGTAAATATTGTTACAAAACACACCAAACCATCTGCACAAAATACCAAAGGTGGCATCGAAAAAATTGAAGCACCCATTGCCATTAGCAATGTGATGCTTTGGGATGCTAAATCAAAAGGTCCATCAAAAATTACAAGAACAAGAGAAAACGGAAAATTAATCAGAACAGCTAAAAAATCAGGGGAGGTAATCAAATAATGAGCACAACAAACAACACTCCAAGATTAGCAGTGAAGTACAAAAATGATGTTGTACCTGCTTTAATGAAAAAATTCAGTTATAAAACTGTAATGCAAGCACCAAAAATCACTAAGATTTGTTTGAATCGTGGTGTAAATGGCGCTGTTACGGATAAGAAATTGATCGATGTTGCCATCGACGAATTATCCAACATCACCGGACAAAAAGCGGTTGCAACCAATTCGAAGAAAGATATTTCGAACTTCAAATTGCGTAAGAACATGCCAATCGGTGCAAGAGTAACCCTTCGCGGTGTGAAAATGTACGAATTCCTAGATCGCTTGGTATCTGTTTCTTTGCCGCGCGTTCGTGATTTCAAAGGCATCAACGATAAAGCATTTGATGGTCGTGGCAACTATACCTTAGGTGTTACAGAACAAATCATTTTCCCAGAAATTGATATCGATAAAGTAAATAAAATTACAGGTTTAGATATCACTTTCGTTACAACGGCACAAACCAACGAAGAAGCGTATGAGTTGTTGAAAGAAATGGGTATGCCTTTCAAAAACATTAAAAAATCTGAAAATTAAGACATGTCAAAAAAATCAATCGTAGCCAGACAAGCAAAAAGAGAAAAAATTGTTGCTCGCTTTGCAGAAAAAAGAGCAGCGTTAAAAGCAGAAGGTAATTATGCAGCCTTAGATCTTTTGCCAAAAAATGCGTCACCTGTTCGCTTGAAAAATAGATGTCAATTGACAGGTCGTCCAAAAGGTTACATGCGTCATTTCGGCTTAAGTCGTTTAATGTTTCGCGATATGGCTTTGGCCGGTAAAATTCCAGGTGTGAAAAAAGCAAGCTGGTAAGGTTGGATAAGCTGGATAAAGCTAGATAAAGCTGGATAAAGCTGGATAAAGCTAGATAAAGCTAGATAAAGCTAGATACTGGATGTGGAAGCAGGATAAAATTTTACAACAAATAAATTCTAAATCAATTAACAGAAATAACAATGGTAACTGATCCAATTGCAGACTATTTAACAAGAATTCGCAACGCACAGATGGCTAATCACCGTATTGTAGAAATACCT
>CAIQHJ010000207.1 GCA_903871575.1 uncultured Bacteroidota bacterium | reverse complement strand
TTTGTTCAATTTTCATCAGCCAACAAACCTATCATTACCAAAGGCTTTGATACCTATATCAAGTTGCATGTTTTTGATGTAGAATTGTACGCCGGCTACACATACACGTTAGCAGAAAGAAAATATCTTACAGCCAATCAGTTTATTCCTTTGACACCACAATTTAGAATGGCTTACATGCTCACCAAGGAGTGGGAAGGCAAGGGTAGGTTTTGCATAGAAAGCTCATATACAGGTTCGCAATACAGATTGGACAACAGCAAAACGCCTGCTTATTTTTTCCTTGCTTCTATGATTGAATATAAGTTTACGAAACACTGCGCACTGATTATAAACGGCGAAAATTTGCTTGATTTTAGGCAGTCAAAAAAAGAAAAATTATATACCGGAAGCATAACCAATCCTTCATTCAACGCATTGTGGGCGCCTATTGACGGCAGGGTTGTAAATGTTTGTTTGAAATTGAGTTTGTGACGATAACCAATAATAAAATGTGTTGAATTATAAAATCGCCCTGCTTTTGAAAGTGTATATAAGCGATTCATAGCAATACATTACATTACCGCAATCAAGTAGTAATTTTTCTTTCCTACTTGCACCAAAATAAATTTATCATGCAGCAAATGGGTTGTGTTCACCATCATTTGTACATCGGTTATTTTTTCTCTGTTGATGCTTACGCCTCCATTTTGCAACATTTTTCGGGCAGCGCCCTTGCTTTCAAAAACAGCATTCTCTGCTAAAAAGCTGATGATGTCTACGCCGTTTTGAATTTTTTCGGCAGCATATGAAGATTGCACAATGCCTTCAATCGATTCCAAATCCGTCACACTCAAACTTTCAATAGGTGACTTGGTATTGGAAAATAATTTCTGTGTTGTTTCGATGGCTTTATCTAATTCAGTTTGACCATGCACGAATAAGGTGAGCTCGGCAGCAAGCTTTTTTTGCAAAATTCTTTCCGATGGATTGGCTTCATGTGCAGTGGTAAGATTGATGATTGCTTGTTGTGGTAAAAATGTAAAAATTTTAATCCAATTTGTTGCATCGGTGTCGGATGCATTTAGCCAAAACTGATAAAATTGATAAGGTGTTGTTTTAATGGGATCGAGCCAGATGTTTCCTTTTTCTGTTTTACCAAATTTTCCGCCATCCGCTTTTTTTATCAATGGGCAGGTAAATGCGAAGGCTTCGCCGCCAACTTTTCTTCTAATCAATTCTGTTCCGGTCACAATATTTCCCCACTGATCGCTGCCGCCCATTTGCAGTTTGCAATGTTGATGTTGATAGAGCCAGAAAAAATCATATCCCTGTACCAGCTGATACGTAAACTCTGTAAACGACATGCCATTATCTCCTTCCAATCTTTTTTTTACGCTGTCTTTAGACATCATATAATTCACCGTGATGTGCTTGCCGGCATCGCGAATAAAATCAAGGAAACTAATTTCTTTAAACCAATCGTAATTGTTTACCAACGTAGCCGCATTTGGCAAAGCAGGATTGAAGTCCAAGAATTGTTCCAATTGAGCGCGAACGCCGAGAATATTTTTGTCTAGCTCTTCTGCACTGAGCATATTTCGTTCTTCACTTTTTCCACTGGGATCGCCCACCATTCCTGTGGCACCACCCACCAACGCAATGGGCTTATGTCCGGCTTTTTGAAGATGTACCAACAATAAAATGGGTACCAAACTACCAATATGCAAACTGTCGGCAGTAGGGTCAAATCCTACATATGCAGATGTCATTTCTTTTTTAAGTTGTTCTTCCGTTCCAGGCATGATATCCTGAATCATCCCTCTCCATTGTAATTCCTGAATGAAATTTGTCATGATGCGTTGCTTTTTCATTATTTACCAAGTGCAAAAATGAGTAAAAAAAAGCAGAATTATGGTATTGTTTGTATTCGTTCAAATCAACTCCAAAATAAGCAGGAAAAAACAGCACGAATTGTTTGCTTGTTTCTTAGGATAAAGGATATTTAGTTGTAAATTTGAAATCAACTCCTTCAACCCATTTAAACATATGCAACGCAGCATTCACATTCATTTGCTATTGGTACTTTGCTTTCCATTGTTGTCTGTTGCGCAGTTTAGAAAATATTCCAATGAATTTTTAAATATTGGTGCTGGTGCGCGTGGCTTAGCAATGGGTGCGGCACAAGTTGGTTCGGTTGAAGATGCTACTGCTGGTTATTGGAATCCTGCTGGTTTAATTGAAGTAAAAGACAATGCCAACGGCGTTTTAATGCACGCTGATTATTTTGCCGGAATTGCAAAATACGATTATGCGGCGTTGGCTGTGCCTGTTCAAAACAACAAACGCACACTTGGGTTTTCCTTGCTCCGTTTTGCTGTTGATGATATTCCCAATACGTTGTTTTTGGTAGAACCCGACGGCAGCCTCAACTACAACAACATTCAATCTTTTTCTTCAGCAGATTACGCATTTCTATTTTCCTTAGCCCAAGAAATTAAAAAATCTGATCATCATACACTCAACTTTGGTGCTAGTGCAAAAATTATTTATCGAAAAGTGGGCAGTTTTGCTTCGGCTTGGGGCTTCGGGGTAGATGCCGGACTCATCATGAAAGGCAATCGATGGAGCGCGGCTCTCATGGCTAAAGATATCACCACAACATTCAACGCCTGGTCGTTTCATTTTACGGAAAGAGAAAAACAAGCACTGTATCTTACCAAAAACAACATCCCATTGCAATCAACCGAAATGACCGCTCCTCGCATCGTATTGGGTGGAACCTATCAGTTTTACATCAGTGAAGCCGTTTCATTGCTTACAGAAGCTAACCTCGACCTCACGTTTGACGGTAAACGAAATACCATTCTCAGTTCTAATCCCATTAGTATTGATCCGCATGCTGGAATAGAAGCGTCCATAAAAAAATCATTTTTTATTCGTGCTGGGGTAACCAATTTTCAAAAAGGATTGGCAGATAAAGACACCATCAATCAAAAACGGGTTTGGATTTACCAACCCAGTATTGGAGCCGGTTTTAAAATTAAAAATGTATCCATTGATTATGCCTTTACCAACTTAGCCAATCAGGAAAGCCCATTGTATACACATGTTTTTTCCCTGAAATTAAACTTCATCAAAAAAAATGAAAACTAATTTTTATAGAGGATTTATGAAACAAACATTACTTGCCTGCTTGTTGTTTTTCAGTTTTGCTAGCGTTGCACAATACAACAACAGCTGGATAGACTATAACAAAACCTACTACACGTTCAAACTCGCGAAAGACACGCTCTGTCGCATTTCGCAAAGCAGCATCAACAGTTTGGGCTTGGGCAATGTAAATGCAAATGACTTTCAATTGTGGCGCAATGGCGAGGAGGTGCGATTGTATACTTCTATGTCAAACGCTCCATTAGGAACCAACGACTACATCGAATTTTGGGGTAAAATGAATGATGGAAAACCCGATAATCCATTATACCGAAATACCGATTTTCAATTGGCAGATCAATACAGTCTGGAAAACGACACCTCAACATATTTTCTTACCGTTAATTCCACAGGCAACAACCTCAGATATGCGAATGCCGTAAATGCAGCGCCAAGCAATGCTATATCAGAACCCTACTTTTTAAGGAGCATAAACTATTCCTATAAAAATCAAATCAACAGAGGCGAAGCAAAATCAGTAGGAGAGTATGTGTACTCATCTGCCTATGACCCTGGCGAAGGATGGAGCAGCAACCCGGTTACACCAGCTTCAGATTTGGTATATAATTTTACAGGATTAAATGTTTTTGCTGCTGGTCCGGCAAACAGCCTAACGGTTACTGTAAACGCTGCTGGTTGCGCACCCAACAACAGAGAATTGAAAGTCAAATTGTTTCAAACAGACATTACAGCGGCGCCATATGGGTCAACAGTTAGCATGCCCTATTTTCAGTATAAGAAACTGGCCATTGAAAATCTTCCGCTCACATTGCTTCAAAATCCCAATACCGCAACACTTTCTATCAATGGTACATCAACCAATACTTTCGACCGTATTGTTGTAGCCCGCATTGGCATCACTTATCCGGCTACATTTAATTTCAATGGAAGTAAAAAATTTAACTTCGATTTGCCGGCTTCCTCCTCCGGAAATTACCTCGTCATCGACAACTTTAATTATGGTACCGTTGCGCCCGTTTTATACGACATCACCAACGGCATTCGATACATCGGCGAAATTGCATCCACACCCGGAAAAGTAAAATTCGTATTGCCCGCCAATGCCAATAACCGTCAATTCATCTTGATTAACCAAGAAACTACAGCATCTAATTTTAATTTCAATACCAAACAATTTGTTGACCTAACTGCCGCAAACAATCAAGGAAATTACCTCATCATTAGCAATCCTGTTTTGTACAATGATGGAAATGGAAATGATTATGTTGAAGCCTATCGTCAATACAGAAGCTCCACCAATGGCGGTGGTTACAACGCCATAACCTACGACATCAATGAATTGACCGATCAGTTTGGATTTGGCATTAAACATCATCCTGCAGCAGTTAGAGATTTTATTTTGTATACCAAAGCCAATTTTTCACAAACACCCAATTATGTGTTCATCATTGGACATGGATTGAATTATATCGATCAAAAAAACAACGAAGCCAATCCAGTTGCCAATCAATTGAACCTTGTAACAACTTTTGGATGGCCCGCATCCGACATCTTGCTCTCATCACCTGGAGGCACAACACTACCGGTGTTGCCTATTGGAAGGTTAGGCGCCATCAATGGCGAAGAAGTCAACAACTATCTCAACAAAATCCAAGAATACGAATCGGCACAACAAAACAATTCACCTAGCATTGGAGACAAGGCTTGGATGAAAAACATTATTCATGTAGCCGGCGGAAAAGATTCTACTGAAAATGAAACATTCAAAGCATACATGAATGCGTATAAAAACATTGCAGAAGATACACTGTATGGTGGCGATGTAGAAACGTTTACCAAAACATCTACAGGTGCCGTACAACAAGCCAGCAGTCAGCGAATTGAAGAATTATTTGCAGAAGGATTGGGCTTAATTGGATATTTTGGTCACTCCTCCGCCAACACGTTTGAATTTAACCTGAGTAATCCAGAAATGTACAACAACCCAAATAAGTATCCATTTTTTAATGTTAGTGGATGCAGTGCTGGCAATTTCTATATTTTCGATCCGTTGCGCATAAATGGAAACCTCACCTTGTCTGAAAAATATGTACTGGCCCAATCGCGAGGTAGCATAGGCTTCTTAGCCGATACGCATTTTGGTATTCCGCCGTTTTTAAACCTCTACAACACCGCTTTGTATAATAATTTTTGTAAGCTGATGTATGGTAACACCATCGGAAATCAAATACTGGCAAGCATTGCATCGTTGGGTGGACAAAACACAGGGCTCGATTATTTTACCCGAATTCATTTAGAAGAAATCAACTTACATGGTGACCCTGCATTAAAAATAAATGCATTTCCCAAACCCGATTTTGTTATCGAAGAACCACAGGTTAAAATCACGCCCAACATCATTACGATGGCCGATAATGTTTTTCAATTGAAAGTGTACATGAAAAACATTGGTAAAGCAGTGGGTGATTCCATTTGGGTTTCGGTAAACAGACAATTGCCCAACGATTCCATCAGGGTTTTATATCATCAAAAAATTCCTGCCATTCGAAATACAGATTCATTAAGCTTAACAGTTCCCATCATACCTACAACAGACAAAGGATTGAACAAGATTATTGTAACCTTAGATGATAACAATGCCATCGAAGAACAATATGAAACCAACAATACAGTTACCAAATCATTTTACATTTTTGAAGATGAGCTTAGGCCTGTATACCCATACAATTATTCGATTGTGAATCGACAAAATATTCAATATGCAGCAAGCACGGCTAATCCATTAAGTGGCTTGAGGGATTTTGTGATGGAGTTGGATACAACAGCAAATTTCAATTCGCCTTACAAGAAAACCTACAATCGAAGTGGAGTGGGCGGCATCATCGAATTTACACCTACCGACATTATTTTTACAGACAGTATGGTGTATTACTGGCGCGTGGCAATGATACCACAGAATGCGGCGCCGTATATCTGGAACGGATTTTCATTTGTGTATTTGCCCGCTAGTTCGGCAGGGTTTAATCAATCACATTATTTTCAACATTTGGAATCTACCTATGAAAATATGACACTCCGCTCCGATAGACAGTTTTCTTTCAATCAGGAACCCAAAAATCTCATCATCAGAACGGGTTTGTATCCCTATTTCAATTACGACAACATCAATGTAAACTTAGATGTAAACCAAGTGGAATTGTATGGTTGTGTTTCATTGGCAACCTACAGCAATCTTCAGTTCTATGTATTCGATACCACCACATTATTACCTTGGCGGAATAGAAATGTAAGCTCAACAAATGGGCTTTACGGAAGCAGACCAGTTTGCCAAAATGGAGCAACGCCAAACGACACCACCCGCGCCTTTTTTGAATATATATACAGCAATGCTACCTACAGAAAAAAAGCCATGGAGTTTATTGATTTAATACCCAATGGCATGTATGTGGCCATCACCAACCTAGGAAGTAAAATTCACAACAGCAGTTTCATCAATCAATGGAAAGCAGACACTGCCGTTTTGGGCTCGGGCAATTCATTGTATCATAAATTGAAATCCATTGGATTTACAAAAATTGATAGCTTCTACAAAAACTTACCCTTTCTATATTTCTTCAAAAAAGGAAGCAACAGTTTTGAACCCACACAAATTATTGGTCCGTACGATTCATCCTACATAGATGAAACCTTTAACCTCAACAGCACCAACACAGAAGGAAACATTACATCTCCTTTGTTTGGACCGGCGCGGAGTTGGACTTCATTGCATTGGCGAGGATCCACATCCGATCCATTGCCTGCAGATACGGTAAAAGTGCAGGTTTGGGGCGTGCGATTGGATGGCAGCACCACACAGTTGGCAACGGTATTTCCGGCCATTGATACATCATTGAATTTTATCGACCCAGTAGAATTTCCATACCTCAGGTTAAAAACATTTAGCAAAGACGATACATACATCACGCCCAATCAATTGAGGTATCTTAGAATAAATGCGGCATTGGCTCCAGAAGGCGCAGTGGCGCCAAGCTTGTTGTTTCAGTCAAAAGATACTGTAGCGCAAGGTGAACCCATTCAATTTGCATTGGCATTTAAAAACATAAGTGATGTAGCATTTGATAGTTTAATAAAAGTTAAATGCATCATCACCGATCAATACAATGTGCCCAGAGAAGTGGTAATTCCCAAAAGGAAATCGTTGCCAACGGCCGATACATTGCAAATTCATTACACCATTGAAACATCCAACACACAAGGCAACAACACGCTGTTTATAGAATTTAATCCGGATAATGACCAACCTGAGCAGTATCATTTCAACAATGTATTGTACAAGAATTTCTTTGTTAAAGCCGATAAGTTTAATCCTTTGTTGGATGTAACTTTTGATGGGGTACATATTTTAAACAAAGATATTGTTGCATCAAAGCCGCATATTCTCATTCAATTGAAAGACGAAAGTAAATTCTTGGCGTTGAAGGATACATCTTTAATTAGCTTACAGGTGCGCTTTCCAGATCAGTCGATACGCACCTATTATTTCGGAGACACCATGCATTTCAATCCTGCCAATTTATCAACAGGAGAAAATACAGCAAGCATCGATTTTATGCCCTATTTTGTAGAAGACGGTGAATATGAATTGATTGTTACGGGAAAGGATGTGATGGGCAACAAAGCCGGCGAGTTTAATTATCGGACAGTGTTTACCGTTATCAATAAGCCCATGATTTCTAACCTGCTCAATTATCCCAATCCATTTACTACATCTACTGCATTTGTGTTTACCCTCACCGGAAATCAAATACCTCAAAACATGAGAATTCAAATCTTAACCATAACCGGTAAGATTGTACGAGAAATTACCAAAGATGAATTGGGGCCTATACATGTGGGAAGGAACATCACAGCATACCAATGGGATGGTACAGATCAATATGGTGGGCAATTGGCCAATGGGGTTTATATCTATCGGGTACTTACAAATTTAAATGGAAAATCACTAGACAAATACACTGCAGACGGTGACAACACAGATAAATTTTTCAATAAAGGATACGGAAAAATGTACCTCATGCGATAAAAATACCTCAATTGGTAAATTCATATAGGGATGTCTACATCAGGCATCCTTTTTTATTTTTACTTTTGCACAAATTCGACGTATGGCTAAAATTGGAATCAATTTATCAACAGGCAGTTTGCAAAAAGACGAAATTATTGTAGGTATCGACTTGGGTACAACCAATAGTTTGATTGCCATTATACATCCAGAATCAAAAAAACCAACTGCTTTACAAGAGCACAACAGTCGTACACTAATACCATCGGTTATTTATTTTGATGAACACGATCAAATTATTGTAGGTGATGAAGCCAAGCCATTTCTCGAAACACAACCAGCAAGAACCATTTTCTCTGCCAAAAGATTAATGGGAAAAAGCTACACAGATATACAAGATAAAGCACAACTTTTTTCATACACCATTCATGACGATAAAACCGATCGAATGGTAAAGGTGCAAATGGGCAACCGATTTTTTTCACCAGTTGAATTGTCATCATTTATTTTGATGGAGTTGAAAAAAAGAGCAGAGCATATTTTAAAAACGCCGGTAAACAAAGCGGTTATTACCGTGCCTGCTTATTTTAATGATGCACAACGACAAGCTACCAGAGATGCGGGGAAATTAGCAGGGTTGGATGTTTTAAGAATCATCAACGAACCAACAGCAGCCAGCTTAGCCTATGGTTGGGGCCAACAAAAAAAAGAAAGGGAATTGATAGCGGTGTATGATTTGGGCGGCGGAACATTTGATGTATCTATCTTGAGTATTGTGGACGGCATATTTGAAGTGTTGGCAACCAACGGTGATACATTTTTAGGAGGCGATGATTTTGATAAAATGATAGTAGCGCATTGGATATCACAAAATCCGGAAATAGAAACAACCATAAAAAATGATCCGTCGTTTGCGCAAATGATTCGTTTGAAAGCAGAAAGTGCAAAGAAAGCATTGACACATTCCAATGAATTTAAAGATGCGATTGGTGATGTTGATTTGGAATTGAATGTTGAAGCATTTGAATCATTGATTATGCCATTGGTGATGCAAACCATAGCTTGTTGTAAGCAGGCAATGAAAGATGCAAGCTTAACCTCAACAGAAATACAAGCGGTTTTGATGGTAGGCGGAAGCACTCGGGTGCCATTGGTAAAACGAATGGTATCTGCCTATTTTGAGCAGCCTGTAAATGACAGTGTCAATCCAGATGAAGTAGTAGCATTGGGCGCAGCGGTACAGGCGGATATTTTGGCTGGTAACAATACTTCAACATTGTTATTGGATATCACACCATTGAGTTTGGGAATCGAAACAGCAGGTGGTTTGATGGATGTATTGATTCCAAGAAATGCAAAAATTCCATCCAGTTCATCAAGACAATATACCACGCAGGTAGATGGACAAGCGTCTATGCGTATCAGTGTGTTTCAGGGAGAGCGCGACCTGGTAAAAGACAATCGCAAATTGGCGGAATTTAACTTAACCAACATACCAGGAATGCCAGCAGGTTTGGCTAAAGTTTCTGTTTCTTTTATGATCAATGCAGATGGCATATTAACTGTAGCTGCAAAAGAATTGAGAAGTGGGGTAGAACAACACATTGAAGTGAGGCCGCAATATGGCATTACAGATGCAGATGTAGAACAAATGCTGATGGATTCAATCAACAACGCCCAAACAGACATTGCAGCAAGAGCCTTAGCCGAAGCCAAAACAGAAGGGGAGCAGTTGCTTAAAACAACAGAAAAGTTTTTACAAAAAAATATATCCGCTTTGCAACAAAATGAAATGATGGATACGGCAAATGCGATGCAATCGCTTCAATTGGCATTGACCATGGAAGATAAAAATTTGATACAGCAAAAAATAGAAACACTCAACAGCATCTCTCGTCCATATGCAGAACGCATAATGGATGAAGCCATAGCAAAAGCGATTAAAGGGAAGTCCGTTTAAACAGCACAATCAACACATATAGCATACAAATCAAGAGTGCATATTTGCTAATCATTGCGCCCGTGTTGACGATGCCTGGATTGAAACTAAATTTTACAAAGTTCTTGCCCGGATTTAATGCGATGGCATTGAAAACACCAGCATATGCAATTGGTTTTTTACCCTCACCATTCAATGCACATTTCCAAAATGGGTATATATTTTGTTGAAAGACCAACGTGTCTTTAACATTGGATTGAATGATTAATTCCACCACATTGTCTTTAATCCGAGTGATGACAATGCTTGAGTTGCTCGTGTCAACTGTAGTAAACAAATAGGGCTTGTTTGAAAATATACTCTTGGATGATGGAAATGCTTTGTCGATATTTTTCATTTCCATGGGGTAAAAGATTTTTCTGTTTACACCCATTTGCTTGTTATAGAAACTCCAGCTACCCGTCATATCTCTTTTGTTGTCGTCCTCATTTTTGTATATATCATCAATAGGAATCAATAAAGGAGCGGGAATGCCTTCTTCAACTTTTTCGAGTTGGCTTTGTAAAGCTTTTACAGAATGTTGACCAACACCGGTAAATGGAATATTTAATAGGGTGGCAATGATCATCTCCAATGCACAAAATCGTATCATCAATTTGTATCTCATGCGAAACAAATTATCGTTGATGAATCCCAAGAAAATGAGTTGCAGTATACCTTGGAAAATAAGGATGTCATAAAAACTCACATGGTCAACAATGGCTTTCAATTTGGCATCTAAGCCGCCTGGTGTTGCAATGACTTGTATGTTTCTGAGGAAGCCGCCAGCATAAAAAAACTGACCAATGATGCCGATAATGATGCAAGCTAAAAAGAAGAGCTGCAATGCAAAAAAAGATTTGGCATGTGTAGCTGTTGCCTGTTCTTTTTGAGCGATAAAATGATTCAATGAAAACGTTGCAAAAAGGATAAAAGAAAATATGACAAACAGCATCAACATAGAAGGGCTGTTTACATATTTGATGCCTGGCAAAATGTTGTATGTCACATATTTAAAAATACCGCCAAAAGATAAGAGTAGAAAAAACAATCCTGTGAACAAGAAAAATTTCTGTTGTCTCGATTTTGGAAAAAACAAAGCAGGTATGAAAAACAACATCAGCGTTAACCCAAAATAAGCATTTCGCATAGACATATCCGTTCCAAAAAAAGCAGTGTTTTTTACGGTGGACATCGGCATGAAAAATGAAATGATGCTTTGCACAGAAAAAGGATTGGTGAGCAAAGAAAGGTTCTCAAGATAATCAGCCGCTTTGATGTGAGGGAGTACATTTTTGTATCCTACAATCATCCCAAAAGCAAAAATGCCCAACAAGGAAAACAGATAGAAATGTTTGCGGGAGTAAGACCAAGTAGAGAAATTTTGGCCAGCTTCGGATTTTCTGATGAAAAATTTGAAAACAAAATAGGCAATAAAAAAATACAAGCCGCCAACGATTAAACCAGTTGGTGCCGAAGAAAAAAACAGATAAAAAACAATGGCAGACACAATCAGGTTTTTTAAACTGTATTTATCGAGCATTTGATGATAGGCCCAGAATGTCCAAGGCAAAAAAGCTGCAGCGCTGATCCAGTTGAATTGTTGTAAATGGCTTACCATAAAGCCCGAGCACAAGTAAGAAAATCCCGCAATGTATGCAGCCGTTTTTGTGAATTTATACGTTCGGCACAATTGAAACATACCTACACCGGAAAGAAATAAATAGAGCAACAATTCTGCAGTGAATGTATAGGCATTGTAGCCCAGGAATTTCGCAATTACCCAAGTAATTGGACTCCAAAATCCGCTGTTGACATCACCATATTGCGGAAGGCCAAAATTGATATAAGGATTCCACCAAGGGAAACTGTGAATTTGTAAACTATAACTGATAAAATATCTGGTGGGATAATACACTTGCAGTGCATTGTTCTTTATCGCATAAAGAAAACTGCTCATCGGCAAATAAGCTGCAACCATCACGCCTAAAAAAACCAACACATTTTTGATACTTATACTTCTTGAAGTTGATTCATTTCTACTTCTTCTCCTTCTCCTTTTGGTAATTTCCATCGTATAAAAATACAGGGTTTGAGTGGAAATCAATAATTGAAAGTCGATTTTTTTGTAATACTAATTTTGTCATAATCAGATCATGAATATATATTGACATCTTTTAGTCGATCTTATCTGATTGAAAATTTGAAGTCCATTGCGCTGCTATCAAAATGAGAAACGGGGTGAGGGTGAGAAAAAAACGGTTGTGCCATTCATCACAGGAACAAACAACAGCCAGCCAAAAAATCATCATCAAAGGAAAAATAAAATAAGCAAATGCAGGTAGATTTTTTCTGTATCGAATTAAGCCGAAAATCATCATCACAAAAAGCGGATAAAAAAATATGCAGAGCATGCTGTTGTGTGCAACAGAATAGTACGAGCGCATCAAGCCCCAAAATGCGATGGTTTTTTTTAAGGCCAATGATAAAAATTGTGCGGGATGTTGCATGCAATAATGAATGAGTCCGAAAATGGAATTGTCTTGCTTGCTGGAAGTAAAGCTATTGTTGGAATGAAGTGGAATATCGCAAATAACCTGTTCTTCTTGAAAAGGTTTTAAAATATTTACGCCTTCGCCACTGCCCATGATGAGGTTAAGTAGCAATAAGGCAATTGAAAAGCAGCTGAAGATCAACCATAATCTTGAGGACAATCGCCAGTTTTGGGTGAGGATGAATCCAACATAAAAAATGGTAGCCAACACAAAGAACAATCCTGCAGGTCGGGTGATGCACAACAAGATTAAAAAAAGCAACAGCCGTATGGCGGTAGAAAAATGTATTTTTTTTATTTGAAACAAATAGATGGCGAATAGAATGCTTAGGCTAAAAAAAATAGACTCGGTATAAAGAAAGCAATTGTATATCTGATAAGGCCAGCATAAGATAAGGGCTGCGGAGGCAATAGTGGCAATAAAAGAAGAAGAAAGCGTTGAAGTAAGAAACTTGTAAAAACGCAACAGGGCATATCCATTTAAGCAAATTTGAAAAGCGACAATCCAACCATAATGCAGTTTCAGCATTTGGGTGATGGCTATCAAAGTGATTTCGATGAGGTAGAAAAAATAAACAGGGGTAGAAAAAGTTCTGCCTTCATGTAAGTTGGTTGCTTCTCTAATAAAACGAAGAGATTCTCCTTCGGCATTGATGCCATTGAAATACAGGAGCAGACTTTGAACAATAGCCCAGCAGCCAATTAAAAGAACCCAAAGCCATTTATTTTTCAAAACGAATAAAGAGCGAGATGCAGGCATGGCTTTTTATTGTTTGGGATGTAAGGATTGATAGCGTTGCACATATTTCCCAATGATGTCCAATTCAATGTTCACGACCGATTGGGGTTGAATGAATCGGATATTGGTGTGGTTGTAAGTGTAAGGAATGATGGCAACAGTAAAAGAAGCAGCCGATACATTAAAGACGGTTAAGCTAATACCATTGAGGCAGATGGAACCTTTTTCGATGATGAGCGTTGCAAATGAGGGATCAATTGAAAAAGTAAATTCCCAGCTACCAGTTTTGTCAACTACCTGCGTACAAATGGCAGTGGTGTCCACATGTCCTTGAACCAAATGACCATCAATGCGTCCGTTCATTTGCATGCAGCGTTCTAGGTTTACCAAATCGCCAATTTGAAGGTTGTTGAGGTTGGTTTTGATAAGGGTTTCTTCGATTGCAGTTACTTGATGGATGTCGTTTTCCAACTGCTCAACCGTTAAGCAAACGCCATTGTGACTTAGGCTTTGGTCGATTTTTAATTGGTTGGAAATGGGAGATTGCACCCAAAAAGTTTTGTTGGTGCCATTGGTTTGAACCTGGGTGATGATGCCGGTATTTTCTATTATTCCTGTAAACATGCTCAAATTTCGGATTTTTATTTGTTCGATATTTTTTATTTTCAATTATTCCTCTATCTTTGCCTCCCGCTAACAAAGCGATATTTTTCACCAAAGGAGGTATATACCATGTTAATTATTGATTCTAAAGATTGCGAAAACATCGACAAGGCACTTAAGAAGTACAAAAAGAAATTCGAAAAGAGCCGTGTTTTGCTACAATTAAGAGACAGACAAGCTTTTACTAAGCCATCTGTAAGACATCGTACAAAAGTGTTGAAAGCGATTTACAAGCAACAATTGTCTACAGGCCAGTTAGATTAATTCGTTTCAATTATTTTATATAATTTCCGATAACTATCGTTATACATTAACTTTGGTTATCGGTTTTTTTATGGATACACAAATCCCCATACATATTCGGTCCTTTCTGGATTATCTTAAATTTCAGAAGCGATATTCACAGCATACCATCATTTCTTATCAAACCGATTTGGTTCATTTTTTTGCATTTCTACAAACATCTTTTGAAGAAACAGACATCAAGCAAATCAAGTCAACATATGTGAGAACCTGGTTGGCGCAGTTGAAATCGGAAGGCAACAATGCCAAAACCATCAATAGAAAAATATCAAGTCTCAAAACATTTTTTAAGTATCAGCTCCGACAAGGAGAGATATCGGTAAGTCCAATGACCACCATTGTTACACCGAAGCAAAACAAGCGTTTGCCGATGTTTGTAGATAAGAGGGATACAGAAACGTTGTTTGAAAAAGTGGAGTTTGCAGATGATTGGGATGGAAAAACGACGTATTTGGTATTGGAGATTTTGTACAATACGGGCATTCGACAAGCGGAGTTGATTGGGTTAAAAGAGCATCAGATTGATCTGTCGAAGTCGAGCATCAAAGTGTTGGGAAAAGGGAATAAGGAGCGAATAATTCCGGTAAGTGGGGAACTTGTTGAGCACATCAAAAAATACATGGAGGAGAAACGTACAACATTTGAAGCGCCAGAACGGGATTGTTTGTTGGTAAACAAGAAAGGAAATAAATTATATCCCAAATGGGTTTACAATGCGGTGAAGCAGCATTTGTCGATGGTAACGACTATTGAAAAGAAGAGTCCACATATATTGCGGCATACATTTGCTACGCATTTGAGCAACAATGGAGCGGAGTTGAATGCGATTAAGGAGTTGTTGGGACACAGCAGTTTGGCGGCAACACAGATTTACACACACAACACGATAGAAAAACTCAAGGATATTTATAAAAAGGCACATCCCAAAGCCTAGAAAATTGCCACTAATTTTTTGCCAAAATCATACTTTTTTTTTGTTTAGCGCGTTTAATTGGTTAAATTACTATTTGTAATCAATCCGTTTTGAAGTAAGAACAGCAGTCTGTTTGGCTTCAGAAATATTCTTCAATTTTAAAAAAAATAATCCCATGAATGTAAGTATCCAAAGCGTGCATTTCGATGCAGATGTTAAGTTAAAAAGTTTGATAGAAAGAAAAATCGAAAAATTAAATCAGTTTCACGACGGCATAACCAAAGTTGATATTTATTTAAAGTTGGACAACATTGTGCACAACATTAAAGACAAGATTGTAGAAATTAAAGTAGCGATACCGCGACATGAATTCTTTGTAAAGCAGACCTGTAAGTCGTTTGAGCAGAGTTTTGATATGGCGATGGAGGCCTTGGTGAATCAAATCAAACGAAGAAAAGACCGGCAGCAGGCATAAAAAGGCAATCAAAAAAATGTATAAAATCCTTCTTTTTTAGAGGGATTTTTAATTTTGTGGAGAAGAGAAAAAAAAAATCTTTTACAATTTTTTTCTATTAATACTTTTCTCTTACCTTTGCCTTCCGAAAAAAAGGGGATACGAATGTGTCTTTAATTTTTGGTTAGTTCTTTATTTAAAAAATAAGTTGAAGCGTTTAAAGATATTGTAGCGTAAGATTTCGTTGGCTATGATATGAATTTTAGCTCACTACATATTTAGGCCGAGGTAGCTCAGTTGGTAGAGCAGCTGATTTGTAATCAGCAGGTCGTGGGTTCGACTCCCTTCCTCGGCTCAATTTTTTATGGGCAGTTACCAGAGTGGCCAAATGGGGCGGACTGTAAATCCGCTGTCTTCGACTTCGGTGGTTCGAATCCACCACTGCCCACCATTTTGTTCTGGGAATTGCAAATCAGAGAAGAGTGGAAAGTTCATTTAAAAGTTGGATTTTACAGTATTAAACAGGTTTGATACGCGTAGAAATACACAAGCGGAAGTAGCTCATTTGGTAGAGCGATAGCCTTCCAAGCTATAGGTGGCCGGTTCGAGCCCGGTCTTCCGCTCAAAATAAAGTGATGCTCTGCAAGCCGTGGTAGCTCAGGGGTAGAGCACTTCCTTGGTAGGGAAGGGGTCGTGAGTTCGATTCTCACCTATGGCTCAAGAATAAAAAACAAAAAATAAAAAAGTCAAAGATTTGCAGACTTTAAGTGCAGGTCAAACAAATTCAAAACAACAATTAAAAACTAAACAATGGCAAAAGAATCATTCAAGAGGGATAAACCCCATCTTAACGTTGGTACCATCGGTCACGTAGATCATGGAAAAACAACACTTACAGCCGCTATAACCGATGTTTTGTCAAAAAAAGGTTTAGCGGAGAAAAAAAATTACGATGACATCGACGGTGCACCTGAAGAAAAAGAAAGAGGTATCACTATCAATACTGCTCACGTAGAATATGCAACGGCTACTCGTCACTACGCTCACGTAGATTGTCCAGGTCACGCCGATTACGTTAAAAACATGATTACTGGTGC
>CAIQHJ010000206.1 GCA_903871575.1 uncultured Bacteroidota bacterium | reverse complement strand
TATTGGCGCTATCTTGATTTTTTCGGGTGTTTTTCTAGCCAACAAAACAAAACCAAATCAAATAGAAACCGAAGATGTTTAACATTGAAACTGTTACACAACCAAACGATTACAAACAAGCGGCTCTGCTATTTTCTGCCTATGCCAATGGCTTAAACATTGATTTGTCTTTTCAACATTTTGAATCAGAATTAGAAACACTTAATCTCATGTATGCGTTGCCGTTTGGAATGATATTTTTATGCAAACATCAGGATACTTATGTTGGTTGTGTAGCTGTTAGAAAGATAGATGCTCAGATTGCAGAATTAAAAAGAATGTACGTTCTTCCGGCGTTTCAGCGAATGGGAATTGGTCAATTGTTGTTGGATCATGCTGTTGGTTTTGCAAAAAATGCCGGCTATCTTTTGATGCGATTAGACACATTGAAAACCATGAATCCTGCCATTCAATTATATGAGAAAAATGGTTTTTATACCATCCCGGCCTATTATCACAATCCAGAAGCTACAGCTGCTTATTTTGAAAAAAAACTCTAATGCTGCTTTGGGTATTCAAAAAACATATACGTTTTTTTAGCTGTTGAAAAATCACGCCAGTGTTCAATTGCAGCTGACACAGCAAAAACTCCGCAAGTAGGAAGGTCATCAATCATTACATCTTCCACCAAATCATTTACAAATTCTGTGATGCCCGGATTGTGGCAAAAAACTGCAATCTTTTGGTATTGATCATTTGTTTCTGCCAATACCTGATGAATTGTACTACTAGAAGCGTGATATAGTTCATCTTTCCATTGTATTGCTTTAAGATCTACACCAAATACATGGCAAAAATGTTCGCAGGTTTGTTTGGCACGAATGGCGGTACTGGAAATGAACGCGTCTATTTGTATGTGTTTAGCCAAAAGTTTTTCGGCCATTTTTGGCGCATCCTTATTTCCACGATCATTCAAAGGCCGTTCAAAATCCGACTGCAGTTGATTTGCCCAACTGCTTTTGGCATGCCGAATCATAATGACTGTTTTCATGTTGATGTGGTTTTGATGATGGTCGATTATTTAACCTTAATAATACCCAATTTACAAGGAATCGCAAAGACAACGATTTGCATGATATAGGTTAGTACTTCTAAAGATTAAGTCTCAAATTAATATCCCCTTACATTTTTCCCTTCGAGGTAATTCATCAAAGCTTTGTTACATACACGATTTCCGCCAGGTGTTGGATAATCTCCTGTAAAATACCAGTCGCCTTTGTTATTTGGACAAGCATCATGCAACGCTTCGATGGCTTGATAAATTACTTCAACAGGGATGTTAAATCCATTGGGTGTAATGAGTTCTGCAATTTTTGTAGAAATTTCTTCTGCAGTGAATGGCGCATAAATACCACAAACCAGGTTCTCCGTATGCAGTAATTGCGCATCTTCCAATCTTTTGCATTTCTCTAATAATTCATCCAGCAAACCTTCTTTACCCTTATCTTTTAACAATGCGATGGCTGCTTTAAAGGCAACAAAATCGCCCAATTTACTCATATCGATGCCATAACAATCTGGATAACGAATTTGTGGTGCGGAAGAAACAACAATAATTTTCTTTGGATTCAAACGCCCAAGCATTCGAATGATGCTCTCTTTTAGTGTTGTGCCCCTAACGATGCTGTCGTCAATCACAACCAAGGTATCCATGTTTTTATTTACCGTACCATATGTAATATCATAAACATGCTGTACCATTTCATTGCGGCTATTGTCTTCCGTTATGAATGTTCTGAGCTTCACATCTTTTATGGCAATTTTTTCGATTCTCACTTTTCGATTCACCATTTCCGATAGTTTCGCTTCATCAAAATCTTTGTTCCAACTGAGTATGCGTTCTATTTTGATTTGATTGAGATAATCTTCTGCGCCTTTTATTAAACCATAAAAAGCTGTTTCTGCCGTATTGGGAATAAAGGAGAAAATGGTATTTTTTAAATCGTAATCGATGGTTTGCAAAACAACTTTGCTCAACTGATGTCCCAAGGCGATGCGCTCTCTGTAAATCTTTTCATCACTCCCCCTGCTAAAATAAATTCTTTCAAAACTGCATGCTTTTCTTATTCCCGCAGGAACAATTTGTTCTAATGCATAACTACCATCCGAATGAACAATCAACGCCATTCCGGGCATCAGTTCTTTCACTTCATTTTCCTCCAAATTAAATGCAGTGCGTATAGCAGCACGTTCGCTGGCCGCAACCACCACATCATCATTGATGTGATAATAAGAAGGCCTAATTCCATTGGCATCACGCATTACAAAACTTTCACCACTGCCTGTAATACCTGCAAAGTGAAATCCTCCATCAAACAACGGAACAGATTTTCTCAACACCGCTGCAACATCAATTTTTCCTGGATTGATTTCATCCTCTTTTACCAAAAAATGATGTATTACTTCCATCATCGCAGCCAAATCACTTTGCTTTTGGAAAGTATCTGCATTGATATCAATGGCTTTAAATAATTCCTCTGTATTAACCAGATTAAAATTACCGGCGAGTGCAAGATTTTTGGCAGGAACGATGTCTTTTTTTATGAATGGATGACAAAATCCAATATCATTTTTCCCTTGTGTTCCATAACGAAGATGTCCCAACAACAATTCACCCATGATGTTGATGTGACCTTTCAATAATCCGGGATGGTTTTTAATATCGGGCTGATGTTTTTCTACCTCGGCAATTTCTTTACCAATCTGCTCAAACAAATCTGCAATAGGTTGATGGGCATTGCTCCTCAATCGATATAAAAAAGGATATCCAGGTTCTGTATCTAATTTTATCGTAGCAATCCCAGCACCATCCTGACCTCTGTTGTGCTGCTTCTCCATCAGCAAGTACAATTTGTTCAAACCATATAAAACATCACCATACTTTTGTTGGTAATGACTAAAAGGTTTTCTAAGTCTGATAAAGGCAAGACCGCATTCGTGTTTTATAGCATCACTCATGGTTGAGATTGGGGTGAAATGAGGAGCAAAAATAGTTGATACCAACTACTAAAAAAAATCCCGAACAATGTTCGGGAGCATAATTATTTTATTCTTTGTATTACATACCGCTGATGGTGATACCCAACTGCAACAACTTCATGTCTGCAGCCACTTTATCTTTAAAAATGGAGGTCAGGTTGTAGGATCCAAAGATGCCAAAATTACCATATCCCAATTTAGCCGTAGCAGACAATCGGGTGGTATTGAAATAATTCTTTGATGTGATTTTTTCGGAGTAATCCTGCAATGTTGACCCATTGGGGCTTACCCATGTTTTGCCTTTGGTATGAGCATTCACCAACGCACCAATTTTTACACCTACAGCAGCTTTGAAGCAGCCATTGGGTTTCTGGGGTTTCGAAAAATAACGCAATTCCAATGGAATTTCAATATAACTGGTGCTTACTTTATACTTATCAAATCGATTTACTGTATCTACAGCCTTAAAAGCCAAAAGGCCACTGGTTCCATTGATAGCGGCAGTCATTTTATTTAAAAATACATGACTCGAGCTGATCCCCAATCCTGCTGCAAGACTAAACTTTGGATTTGATTTAAACGTTTTGTCCAACATGAAATACACATTTACGCCTCTTGAATTGCTTTTAAAGCGACTGTCGATGCTGTCTGGAGCACCAAGCCATCTATCTGAACTCAATTGAAGTACAAAATGATCACTCGTTCTATTGCTTACATCTATTTTTGGTAAACTGGGTTGTGCAGCTGCTGCAAATGAAAATCCGATGAATAAAAGGAAAATGTGAAATTGTTTCATAATAAATTCTTAAGCGGCAAATTTAGCGGAAAGATGGGTTAATTAAAGGTTAAAGGAAAAATTAAAAATGCAATTTGATTAAAAAAGGTAGTTAATCATGATAGCCCGTTATCGCTTCTACTTTCTCGTTGGCTAGCAACAAGTGGGTTTTGAATCCAATTTTAGCCGCCGTTTCAATGTTGGGTGCCGAGTCGTCGATGAAAAAAGTTTCTTCGGCTACAAGTTCAGCATCCTTCAACACGTATTGAAAAATATGCTCATCCGGTTTGCGCATGCCCATCTCAAATGAATAGTATGCTTTCTCAAAAAAATCATCCAATCGTTCTGCCGACAATTCTTTTTTTGCCTGAAGGTTGATTTGTTTTAAATGGATGATGTTGGTATTGCTAAGTAAAAAAACACGATGCGTTTGATGCAGTTGTTGCACAAAGGCCATGCTTTCTTTTCTGAAATTGAGCAAGATCGCATTCCAAGCTAACTCTAGTTGTTGATGGGTTAATGGAACATCGGTTTGTGCTTGCAAGGTTTGATAAAATGCATCTGCGCTGATTTTTCCCATTTCCAGGTTCTCGAAAAGAAAATTAGCCGACAGTTTCGAGTATTGCTGTTCGATGTTTTGCACCCCCAAATCGGCGAATGCCTGATTTACTTTCTGAAAGTCGATGTCAAATAAAACAGCGCCCAGGTCGAAAATGATATTTTTGATTTTAGCCATAATAATTTTTAAAAACTTGTGGCAAATATCTGAATTTAGTTACTTTTGCTGCCTGTTTTATTTTGAAGCAGCATTTCTAGCAAATGAAAGGGCCTATAGCTCAGTTGGTTAGAGCACCTGACTCATAATCAGGGGGTCCCAGGATCATGCCCTGGTGGGCCCACCCAAAATAAAAAAGGGTTTCAACATTTGAAACCCTTTTTTTATTGAAAAATTTTGCATTATTTGATTTCCTCGTAATCAATATAATCGTCTTTGTTGGTTGAAATCGGTTTTTCTACTGTCTTTGATTTTTCTGTAGGTTGATATTGATGTTGCTCCTGCTGCATTTTTTGCTGCATTTCACTCATCTTTTGGCTCATTTGCTTGGTCGTTCGGTAAACCGGAATAATAAATTCGAATACAAGTTTGTACAAAAGATAGATGATGAACAATTCGAAAATTAGTTTTAGCATGAAACAAAGGTAAATATGCAAAGCGTTAAAAAATGTTATTTTTTGTACAGAGATTTCAATAGAATTTTGGCTGATTGTGTATCCTTGCCTATATTTGTGCCGAATTACATGATTAATGAAGGGAACGGAATCGTTCCCTTCTTCTTTTCTTAGCATAATGAGTACACCATCATCCATAGAAACGGTTAAGCAACTTTTAGAACCTTTATTAGAAGGCGATATCTTTTTAGTAGAGATCAAAATAAAGCCAACCAATAATTTTAAAATTTATTTGGACGCCGACGCAGGCTTGGGTATTGAAAAATGCATCAAGATCAACCGCGCTTTGTACAAGCAAATGGAGGAAATGGCACTCTATCCCGATGGCGATTTTTCATTGGAAGTATCTAGTCCAGGATTAGACGAACCATTGAAATTGCATCGACAATACCTCAAAAACATTGGCAGAAGTGTAGAGGTTACCTATTTAGATGGTACACAAAAAGAAGGTCAACTGATGAAGGCAGATGAAAATGAAATTAACATTGAATATATGGAAGGCAAAGGGAAAAAAGCAATATTGATATCACTCAACATACCTTTTGCTGAAATAAAGCATACCAAAGTTTTGATCAAATTTTAATTAACACAAAAAACCCCCTTCCGGCGGGGACCCAACATTTGGGAAAGAAGTCCGGAGTGGAATATGGCAAGCATTAACTTGATAGAATCATTTCAGGAGTTTAAAGAAGCAGAAGGCATCGATCGTCCAACGCTCATGAAAGTAATGGAAGATGTATTTAAAACACTGATACGCAAAAAATATGGCAGTGACGAAAACTTCGATGTCATTGTAAATGACCAAAAAGGTGATTTGGAGATTTTTCGCAGAAGAACCATCGTTGATGATGATGATCTATACAACACCTTGACAGAAATCGAATACAAAAACGCTATTTTAATTGAACCAGATTATCAGGTTGGTGAAGAGTTGTATGAAGAAGTGGACATTCAAGCTGAATTTGGCCGCAGAGCAATTTTAGCTGGAAAACAAACACTTGCTGCTAGAATAAACGACCTCAAAAAAAATGTACTCATTAAAAAATATGAAGATCGTATTGGTGATATTGTGAGTGGTGAAGTTTATCAGGTTTGGAAGAAAGAAGTTTTGATATTAGATGAAGATGGCAATGAAATGTTGTTACCAAAATCAGAACAAATACCAAGCGATTATTTCAAAAAAGGCGAATCGGTAAGAGCCGTGGTTAAACGCGTAGAACTAAAAAACAGCCAAGCCATCATCATCCTCTCTCGCACCAGTCCATCATTCTTAGAAAAATTATTGGAAATTGAAGTACCCGAAATATTTGATGGGTTAATCGTTGTTAAAAAGATTGTAAGAGATCCAGGAGAAAGAGCAAAAGTTGCTGTGGAAAGTTATGATGACCGTATCGATCCAGTAGGTGCTTGTGTAGGGATGAAAGGAAGTCGTATACACGGCATCGTTAGAGAGTTGAAAAATGAGAATATCGACGTTATCAACTACACTACAAATATTCAATTGTTGATTCAACGCTCTTTGACCCCTGCTAAAATTACCAGCATGGACTTAGATCATGATAAGAAACACGCCAACGTATTTTTAAAACCCGATCAGGTTTCATTGGCTATTGGCCGTAGAGGTGTAAACATCAAATTGGCTTGCGAATTGACAGGCTATGAAATAGATGTGTTCCGTGACAATGAAGGAGAAGTAGATGAGTTCGATATCGACCTAGAAGAATTCAGCGATGAAATTGAATCTTGGATTATTGACGAATTGAAAAGAGTAGGTTGCGATACCGCACGATCGGTGTTGGCACTTACTGCAGAAGAATTGGAACGGAGAACAGACTTAGAAAAAGAAACCATCGCAGATATCAGAAGAATATTACAGGAAGAATTTGAAAGAGAATAATCAAATACTTTCGTTGAGATAAATTAGTAACCAAAAAGAAAAGCGTCGGATACATTAATTTGTACCGAATAAAAAAGAATGTCAGAAGTAAATACACCAAGGTTGATGGCAGCGGCCAAAGAGTTTAACATAGGTACCAATACCTTGATTGAATTTCTTGTGTCCAAAAATTTTAGTTCAGATGATTTGAAGCCCACGACAAAGCTAACAGAAGCGATGTATCGTGTGTTGCAATCTGAATTTCAACAGGATAAAGCCGCAAAGCAAAAAGCAGAACAAGTAGACCTACCCAAAGGGGCAGGCGCCGACCATAAAAAGAAACGCGACGAAGAAGATTTATCCATCAAGAAGAAAGAGGAGAAACCTAAAGCGGCTGAAGAAAAACCAGCCGAACCGGTTGTAGAAACACCGCCAACACCAGAGCCTGTCGTAGAATTGAAGGAGGTACAACCCGTTGAATCAACACCATTAATTACCAATATAGAAGCACCCGAAATTGGGGGTTTTAAAGTGTTGGATAAAATAGATTTAGACAGCATAGACTCTTCTACGAGACCTAAAAAAGCCAAGAAAAAAACAGATGAGGAGCCAACTGCTGTGGAGCCCGATGAACCAATCGTTACTATACCAACAACAGTTGAGCCGCCCATAACTGAAGCTACACCTGTTGTGGATGTTACGAGCCCCGTAGCGTTGCCAGAAAACACCGCTCCAGTTATTGAAAATATCCAAGCAGATAAATTGTCGGGTCCCAAAATTTTGGGAAAAATTACACTTCCAGTTAACAACGACACTCGACCAAAAAGAGAAACCAACGAAGAAAAGCAAAAGCGTAAGCGCATACCTATTCAGAAAAAACCAGGTGAAACAACTGGCGGTGGAACAGGCCAAATTCAAAGAGGCAACAGACCTATTCCAGACAACAACAACCGTGGCGGTCAACAAAATAGACCTGGACAAGGTGGTGGTCAACAGCAAGGCGGCAATCGTTTTCAACGACCAGGTAACAATGCCAACGCACCGAAGAAGGAAGATAAAATAATTGATGCAAAAGAAATTCAAGAGAAATTAAAACAAACCCAAGCCAAGCTTGCCGGTAGCGGTGGACGTGGAAAAAGTTTGAAGGCCAAATACAGAAAAGCCAAACGTGAAGAGATGGCTGATCAAATGGGCGATGGTTCAGAAATTTCTAACAAATTACAAGTAACCGAATTCATTTCGGTAAGTGAGTTGGCAGGATTGATGGATGTAAGCTTTGCCGATATCATCAGTAAATGTATGAACTTGGGCATCATGGTTTCCATTAACCAGCGCCTCGAAGCGGATGTGATTGAACTGGTAGCCAGCGAATTTAATTATGAAGTAGAATTTATTGGTGTTGATGATGCAGCAGAACTAGAAGTAGAAGAAGTAGTAGATAGTCCGGAAGATTTGTTGCCAAGAGCACCCATTGTAACAATCATGGGTCACGTAGATCATGGTAAAACATCGTTGTTGGATCATATCCGTCAAACCAATGTAATTGCAGGTGAGGCCGGAGGTATTACACAGCATATTGGAGCATATGAAGTAACATTGCCTGATGGCAGAGCGATTACTTTCTTAGATACACCTGGACACGAAGCGTTTACGGCTATGCGTGCCCGTGGTGCAAAAGTTACCGATATTGCAGTGATTGTGGTTGCGGCGGATGATGCCGTAATGCCACAAACAAAAGAAGCAGTTTCGCATGCGCAAGCTGCCAACGTTCCTATGATTTTTGCCATCAATAAAATGGATAAAGACGGAGCAAACCCAGAAAAAATTAAAGAGCAGTTGGCTGGTATGAATATCCTGGTAGAAAGCTGGGGTGGTAAATATCAAAGTCAGGAAATCAGTGCCAAAAAAGGATTGAACATCGAATTGTTATTGGAAAAAATATTACTCGAAACAGATATTCTCGAACTAAAAGCAAATCCTGCCAGAGATGCATCTGGAACCATCATTGAGGCATCATTGGATAAAGGAAGAGGCTACGTTGCTACCATCTTGGTACAAAACGGAACTTTGAAACAAGGCGATATGATTGTTTCTGGTCAGTACTTTGGTAAGGTAAAAGCCATGTATAACGAACGCAATCAAAGAATTGATATTGCACCGCCTTCTACACCGGTATTGATTTTAGGTTTGAATGGTGCTCCTCAAGCTGGTGAAACATTTAAAGTTTTTGATAACGAAGCAGACGCAAGAGAAACAGCATACAAGCGCGGACAAATTCTAAGAGAGCAGGGTATGCGCGCGAAGAAACACATTACCCTGGATGAAATTGGTCGCCGTTTGGCATTGGGTAATTTTAAAGAATTGAATGTCATTATCAAAGGTGACGTGGATGGTTCTGTTGAGGCGTTGAGCGATTCATTGCAAAAATTAAGTACAGAAGAAATTGTAGTGAAAGTGATACACAAGGCGGTAGGTGCCATTACAGAAAGTGATGTAACCCTAGCCAATGCATCAGATGCCATTATCATTGGTTTCAATGTTCGTCCTTCTATTCAAGCGGCACGATTGGCAGAGAATGAATCGATCCAAATAAAACTATACTCTATTATCTACAACGCAATTGAAGAAATCAGAAGCGCGATGGAAGGTATGTTAGAGCCAACAGTAGAAGAGAAAATTTTGGCCAACGTGGAAATTAAAGAAACGTATCGTTTTGATAAAGCTACCGTTGCCGGTTGTCAGGTATTGGATGGTAAAATGGCCAGAAACAATCGCATTCGTTTGGTGCGTGATGGCATTGTAATCTTTACCGGCGAATTGGCAAGTTTGAAAAGATTCCGCGATGATGCGAAAGAAGTTACATCCGGCATGGAATGCGGATTGGTAATTAGAAATTACAACGACTTAAAAATTGGTGATATCGTAGAAGCGTTTGAAGAAGTAGAAGTGAAGAGAACATTGTAATAGTGTTTAGATCCTGGATGCTAGATACTAGATCCTGGATAAAAGCTCGTTCCAATTTGAAGGTCATAAAACCTTTTGAACACATTGAACCTTTTGAACTTTTTGAACCCTAGTCCGGCTTCAAACTTTTGTTAAATAAAAAACATCGGATTATTTATATTTTTTCGGGTTTAATTTTGGCATCAACAAATTTAATGTTGACTTATACAAGAAGATGAAAAATAAAATTGTACTTACGCTCATTACTTTGATCATTTGCTTTGCAGCATTTGCACAACCCAAAGAAGTATTGGCAGATAAAATCATTGCCGTTGTTGGAAATAAAATCATTTTAAAAAGTGATATCGACAACAGCATTATTGATATGCAACGTCAAGGCGTAGACGTACCTGCAGATGCCAGATGTTTAAGTCTAGAACAAGCCATGGGCGTAAAGGCATTGGTATTGCAAGCGGAGAAAGATTCAATACCTGTAACGGAGGAAGAAGTAGATGCCGACATCGACAATCAAATCAGATATTTCATTAGTCAATATGGCTCAAAAGATGAGGTAGAAAGAATTGCCGGAAAATCATTGTACCAATTGAAAGAAGATTTTAAAGAAGGATTTAGAGATCGAAAATTGGCCACAGCCATGCGCAATAAAATTGTGGAAGGCATCAAAATAACACCCAACGAAGTGAAGGCGTATTTTGAAAAAATACCAAAAGACAGTTTGCCTTATTATGAAACAGAGGTTGAAGTTGGGCAGATTGTTGTTTTTCCAAAAGCCAGCAGAGAAGCAGATGAATATTGTATAGAACAACTAAACCAATACAAAAGCTTGATTGAATCTGGCAAGCGAGAATTTGGCGCAGTTGCAGCCATCAATACAGAAGATCCTGGAAGTAAGGAGCGTGGCGGGATGTATGAAATCAATAGAAACCAAAAAGACATGGATCCGGTTTGGATGTCGAAAGCATTTACCTTGAAAGAAGGACAAATTTCAAATCCATTTAAAACCCGATTTGGTTATCACATCATTCAATTGGTTAACAGAATGGGAGACGATGCCGTGGTGCGCCACATTTTAAAAATCCCACAAGTAACTCAGGTTGAATTGAAAACTGGTTTCGAAAAACTGGATAGCATCAGAGCCAAACTTATTGCAGGTACCTTGGATTTTGGTACAGCCGTTTCGAGGTATAGCGATGATGAAGCCAGTAAGTTTACCGCAGGTATGATACAAGGAAGAGATGGAAGCTTCTTAACAATAGATCAGTTGGATAAAGACCTTGTGGTGAAATTGAAGGATTTAACTGTGGGTGCATTTTCTCAGCCAGTAGAGTATACCGACGAAAGAGGTAAAAAAGGACTTCGGGTATTGTATTTGAAAACCAAAACTACACCACATCGCGAGAACTTAAAAGACGACTACAACAAAATTGCATTAAGAGCCATCGAACAAAAAAAAGAAGCAGCGTTGGAAAAATGGTTTGACCAAAAAACAAAAGGCTATTATGTCATGATTGACAATGAGTACAAAAATTGCGCAGCCTTAAAACATTGGATTGAAATTGCAAATACAAGCGCGAAGTAGTGGTATTTCTAAAATATCATCATTTCAAAACGAGCATTCTGTAATCTACAGCATTTGTTTTTCAGCATCAAATCATCAATTTGTCACATCTTCAAATCATCTATAAGTTTTGATAGAAAAAAAGAAATCATCCGCGGTAGAGGAAGTGGCCATACTAGTTGGTTTGATACAGAAAGATCAAACCGAACAACAGGTCACAGAGTATTTGGATGAACTTCAGTTTTTGGCAGAAACAGCAGGAGCCAAAACCATTAAGCGCTTCACACAGAAAATGGCGCATCCCGATAGCAAAACATTTTTGGGTAAGGGCAAGCTGGAAGAAATTAAAAATTACATTTTACTTAAAGGAAACATCACCATTGTTATTTTTGATGATGAATTATCTGGAGCGCAAATCATCAATATTGAAAAAGCGATTGGCATGAAAGCCATCGATCGCAGTGATTTGATACTCGATATTTTTGCATCGAGAGCCAAAACAGCACAGGCAAAAACGCAGGTTGAGCTCGCACAGTATCAATATATTTTACCCCGATTGAAAGGAATGTGGAAGCATTTGGAAAGGCAAGGTGGCGGGGTAGGAACCAGGGGTCCGGGAGAAACAGAAATAGAAACAGATAGAAGGATTGTGAAGGATAAAATTGCATTGTTACGTAAACGCCTATCCGAAATTGACAAGCAATCATTTACACAAAGAAAAGAAAGAGGAGAATTTATTAGGGTTGCGTTGGTGGGCTATACCAATGTAGGTAAATCTACGTTGATGACGGTGTTGAGCAAGAGTGATGTATTTGCAGAGAATAAATTATTTGCAACATTGGATACAACAACCAGGAAGGTAGTGTTTGAACAAACGCCATTTTTGTTGAGTGATACAGTAGGCTTCATTAGAAAACTACCCCATCATTTGGTAGAGAGTTTTAAGAGTACATTGGATGAGGTAAGGGAAGCAGATATTTTGCTACATGTGGTGGATATTTCGCATCCACAGTATGAAGAGCAGCTAACGGTTGTAAACAAAACATTGGCTGCATTAAAATGTGAAGAGAAGCCAACGATTACCATTTTCAATAAAATGGATAAGTTTGAGGCCATTACATTTGATGAATGGTTGGAGGAGGAGGTGAAGCAGGATATTTTGCGAGAGTTGAAAGAGCGATGGGTGGAAGAAACAAAAGGAAACTGCGTGTTTGTATCAGCAACAGAAAAGCGCAATTTGGATGGGCTACGCCAAACAATTTTAAACAAGGTGAGGGAAATGTATCAGATAAGATATCCGTATAAGGCGGAGTATTTTTATTAATGTTCAAAAGGTTTCAAAGGTTCAATAAGTTCAATAGGTTTTTCTGAAAAACAATTTTGGAATTAAATGTTCTTTTGTTTTACCAAAGGAAATATTGTTGTAACCTTTTAAAATCATTGAACATATTAAACATTACATCGAATGTTTTGGAAAAAAATAGCCGAAAGCCGCGATGAGTTGTTTCAGTCTGGAAAGGAACTTACTGAAATTGATGTTGATGGTAGAACTTTGTGCATAGGCATACATCAGGAAAAGTTGAAAGCTTGTGCTGCCAAATGTCCGCATGCCGGAGGAAAGATGGCTGCTGGATATGTAGATGCATTGGGGAATATCGTTTGTCCATTGCATCGGTATAAATTCAGTTTTGAAAGTGGTAGAAATGTAACAGGCGAGGGATATTTCTTAAAGATTTATAAGGTAGAAGAGCGATCAGATGGGATATTTATAGGTATGGAAGAAAAAAAAGGGCTATTTGGATAATATTATTTGAAAATTGATTTGTTTAAAAACTGAAAATCAGTATTTTTGCGTCCCTAATAACTCTTAATCATTAATTGTAAAGAGAAGTTGGGGAACAAATTCCTCCTTAGCTCAGTTGGTTAGAGCATCTGACTGTTAATCAGAGGGTCGCCCGTTCAAGTCGGGCAGGGGGAGCAGAAAAAAAGCGGTTAATTACCGCTTTTTTCTCGAGGGTGAGTTGTCTGTACAGACAACCTTTGCCTAATGAAGAGAAGCATTAAGTATTATGGTCCAAGGATTCTGGACTTTTTTAATACGCTCGACCAGGAT
>CAIQHJ010000205.1 GCA_903871575.1 uncultured Bacteroidota bacterium | reverse complement strand
CCAACGAGATAGAATTGTTGATAGTTTTGAATCCAGATGGATTGGGAACACCATATTTGTTTAATGAAGTGAACATCGGCGATGCATTAACCTATCGTGGGCCACAAGGAGTTTTTGTGTTGCCCAACAGTTTGGATAAACCGCTGTTTTTGATTTGTACAGGAACTGGAGTTGCGCCATTTAGAAGCATGGTTCAATATATACACAACAACAACATTCCACATCAAGGGATTAACCTCATTTATGGTTGCAGGAAGCAACAAAACCTGATGTATTTTGAAGAGCTTAAAAATTTGGAAAAAGAAATGGAAGGATTCAGGTACATCCCTACATTATCGAGGGAAGTATGGGAAGGAAAAACAGGTTATGTGCATGATGTTTACGAAGCACTTTGCCAGGAGCAAGCAACAGCAATGTTCTTTTTATGTGGATGGAAATTTATGATTGATGAAGCCAAAGAAAAGCTAATCCAGTTGGGTTTTCAAAAACAAGATATACATATTGAGCTATATGGATAAATAAAAAAAGACTTTGCAAGGGCAAAGTCTCTATGAAAAAAGTTAAATTAAACTGTTTTGGGATAGTCGTAATTTACGAGCCATTGAATGCCAAATTTATCTGTGAGCATTCCAAAATAAGCGCCCCAAAAAGTATCGGCTATTGGCATGGTGATGTTTGCACCATCAGCAAGTGAAGTAAAAAAACGATCAGCGTCAGCTTTTGATTCGGCAATGATTGACAAGGAGAAATTATTTCCAACGATATGCTGATGTTCGGGCATTGTATCGCTTCCCATTATTACAAGATGATCATTTATGGGTAATACAACATGCATGATTCTATTTCCAAGTTCTGCTGATATCGGCGGTTGACCATCTTGTGGAGGCATTTCATTGAATCGGTTAAAGTCGGTAAATGTAGTTCCAAATATGCTGCGATAAAATGTAAATGCTGCTTCACAGTTTCCATCAAAAGTTAGGTAAATAGACAATTTAGTCATTGGTACGCATTATTTTTTTTCGATGATAACTTTCATGTTTTCCAATCCTTGTTCAAAATCTTTTCCAATCATTTTTTCCAAATTGAATATCAATTTCATGATGTTCATGGGGTAGGGGTAAGAACCAGCAAAAGCCCAGGAAACTTTTGTGTTGGCGGCATCAACAGCAGAAACAGTTAGATAAGTGTCGTTTTCTGCTTTGAAAGGTTTTATGAATTTTAATTTTGTAACAATGCTATCTCCTTCAACAATTTTGGTAATGGTTTGAGAACCGGAGCCTACATTTTTGACTTCACTCTCCCAAGCCGAAACAAATCCAACTGTTCCATCCACACCGCTAAAACTGGTTTTCCAATTGGGGTCCATTTTGCTCCAAACACTGTAATCGTTTTGATTTTTTAGATGTTTGATATAATTGAAAACGCTGTCTTTGGAAGCATGAATAACAATGGATTTTTCGACTTTGTACGACTTAGAAATGAACAAAGCGATTAACAATACAAGGGCAACAATTGCAAATAAAATAATCAATAAAATTTTAATGATTTTCATGATATTTGAGTTTAGTACAATAAATGTTTTTTTGAGTTGTTCTTCCAACCCGCACGGCTTTCGTAATCTACAAAGTAAATTTTCAAATCTGCCTGACTTTCATATTTCACAAAAAATATTTTGGTATCAGCCTGACTAGCATAATCTGTAAAAAACCATTTGCCTTCGTTTCCTTCGGCTTTGCTTCCGTATTTTTCTTTGAATACAAGCAAGTCGGCTTGGCTTTCATATTTAACAACAAAAACTTTTACATCGGCCTGGCTTTCGTAATCTACGGTGTATAATTTTTGAGATGAAGCTGTGACGTAACAAAATAGTACGGCAATAGCAGCGATTATTTTTTTCATTGATGCAGACGGTTTTAAATTTAAAATAAAGCGTAATCAGTAAATGGCAAATGTATAGATTTCAGCGGTATTTTAGGCTTAACTATTATAAGCGGTGAAATTTATATTCATAATGCCTAATCTTATGAAAAACTAGGAATTAGAATGGAAAAAAACTTCTTAAATACATTGAAACACGTTTCGAAGTACATCATTTTTGCATTGATGTTGATTTTGATCATATCAATGGTACTTGGCACGGTGGATTTATTTGTGTTGTTATTTAAAAAAATTGCAGACCCCAATCCATATCCTTTGTTGATTGATGTGGAAGAGCTATATGTTGTTTTTTCTTTTTTACTGATTATTATTGTAGGATATGAATTGTTTAAGTCGATGTATTTGATATTAAAGAGTGATATGATTCCAGTGAAATCGATATTGAAGATTGCGGCTATTGCGTTGGGAAATAAAGTAATTACATTAAACCTGAAGGAAATACATACCAATGAATTATTTGGATTAGCTGCGTTGATTGTATGTATTGGAGTAGCATATTTCTTTTTTCACAAGGATGTAGAAATAAAAGATTAATTAATACATGAAACAGATGACTTTAAAACTAAAGATGCTGATTATATTGGTGCTGTTAAATTTATCGGGGTTTTGTCAGATGGATAGTATCTTTTTTCACAATGGCAAATTGGAAGAGGCCGTTGTGAAAAAAATAAAAGAATCGACCATAAGCTTCACGTATAAGAATGAACAAGCAGCGCGTTCTGTAAGTTCCTACGCGATTGAAAGAATCAAATTTGCTTCAGTAAGGGAGGAAAGGTTTACCAGAAAAGTTGAAGTAGTAAGTGATTCTAACTGGCATAATGTAGTAATTCTAAACAACGAAACAGAAGCGGAAGGGTTGACGAAATTGTGTGAATTGGAAGGCCATACGGCTTTTATTAATCTACATACTTCACACACAGGAGCGGTGAAAGCAAGAGAAAAAATATTAAAATCAACTGCACAGAAAAAAGCAATTTTCCTGCTCATCACAAAAGAGGAAGAAATCGTTTTTACGACCATCAAATTTTGGGGTTTGTCTCAACATAAAATAAAAGGAATAGCTTATAGTTATTGATCTATTCCTTTTTCTTTCATATCAATTAGGCATCAATTTTACGCATTACCAATTGCTTCACTTCACTAATCGCAATTCTTTCCTGTGTCATGCTGTCTCTGTATCTGATGGTAACGGTGTTGTCTTCTTTGGTTTGATGGTCGATGGTTACACAGAAAGGTGTTCCAATGGCATCCATTCTTCTGTAGCGCTTTCCGATAGCATCTTTCTCTTCGTAGAAGCAATGGAAATGTGGCTTGCATTCATTCATTAAAGTTGTTGCAATTTCGGGTAAGCCGTCTTTTTTAAGCAATGGAAGTATAGCCAATTTGGTAGGTGCAATCTTTGCGGGAATTTTCAATACCACTCGACTGTCTTCAGTACCATCATCCTTGGTCCATTTTTCTTCTTGATATGCCAATGATAAAACGGTTAGGAATAAACGATCTAATCCTACGGAGGTTTCTACCACAAAAGGAGTGTAGTTGCCATAAGCTTTTCCTTCTTCATTTAAATCGTTGTCGAAGTATTGAATTTTCTTTTTGCTATATTTTGCATGTTGACTCAAATCGAAATCGGTACGGCTGTGTATGCCTTCCAATTCTTTCCAACCGAATGGAAATTCAAATTCTATATCTAGAGCAGCATCTGCGTAATGTGCCAATTTTATATGGTTGTGAAAACGTAATTTTTCAGTTGGGATTCCAATGCTTTCATGCCATTTTTTGCGTGCATCTTTCCAGTAGTTGTACCATTCCATCTGAGTACCAGGGCGAACAAAGAACTGCATTTCCATTTGTTCAAATTCGCGCATACGGAAAATAAATTGACGTGCAACGATTTCATTTCTGAACGCTTTACCTGTTTGAGCGATACCGAAAGGGATTTTCATTCTTCCAGTTTTTTGCACATTGAGGAAGTTGACAAAAATACCTTGTGCGGTTTCAGGTCTAAGGTAAATGGTATCTGCTTCTTCGGCAACGCTACCAATTTGAGTACTAAACATCAGGTTAAACTGACGAACGTCGGTCCAGTTGCAGGTTTTGCTGATGGTACATTTTATTTTATTGGTTTCAATTAAGGTTTTTAATCCGGCTAAATCATCTGAGGCTAATAATTTATCCATTTCGGCAATGAGTGTATCTCCAGATTCTTTATCTAAAGTTTCCACATGAGCTTCAATGAGATGATCGACACGATATCTTTTGTTGCTGTCTTTGTTGTCGATCATGGGGTCGCTGAAATTATCAACGTGACCGCTGGCTTTCCAAACGGTGGGGTGCATGAAGATGGCGGCGTCGATACCTACGATATTGTCGTGCATTTGTGTCATGCTTTTCCACCATTCGTCGCGGAGATTCTTTTTTAATTGAGCGCCCATTTGTCCGTAATCATATACAGCGCTAAGGCCATCATATAATTCGGAGGATTGGAAAATATAACCGTACTCTTTACAATGAGAGATGATTTGTTGGAAGTTGTTGATTTCGTTTGCCATAGGGGACAAAGATAGAAAATTAGGGGAGGAAAAGGGGAAAAAGGTGGGGATAAATGAAGGCTTTTTTTGAGCCCACCATTTAAACGGTGAAATGCAAGGTAGTTGAGAAAATCAACAAAAAAAATTGGGGAAAAGACAAGAAAAAATGATGTTTTCAACGATGGAATATTAACCCACCATTTAAACGGTGAAATGCAAGGTAGCAGTGAAAGCCATCCCTCAAAACCAGTTTTAAAACATCATTCCTGCGTGTATTTCAACACCTTAAAATTATCCATCCAAATTATTTTACATCATTATGTCACATTCCTTTTATAATGTTTGGATTCATGCTGTATTTGCCACAAAAGAACGACAAGCGTTGATTACTCCAGAGCTTGAAGAGGATTTATATCCTTTTTTATATGCTGAATTTAAAGAACTTGGTTGTAATTTGAAAATAGTGAATGGACTTTCTGATCATGTTCATTGCTTATTTATGTTGGATGCACAAAAATCATATGCTGCAGTTATGAAGCAAATAAAAGGTGCATCATCTCATTATATCAATCAACATAATTTAATTCTTGAGAAATTTGCATGGCAAAAAGGATATGCAGCATTTTCTATCAGTAAATCGGAAGTAGACAACATTCATAATTACATCAAAAATCAAAAATTGAAACAAGAAAGCTTGGAGGAAGAGGGATTGAAATTGTAATTTTATAATGATAGTGGAATTACTTTTTTTGATTTAAATTATTTGTTAATCAACTATTTAAACCGTTGGCTAATATCTTCCAATGTTCTCTTGAAGCCTTTTTTTCAAAATATCCATATTAATCTTATTCTTCCTTTAACCTTCCAACTGCTCCATTCTAATCCTTACCTCAAAATTATTTGCCAGCCCAATCATTTACATTTACTTTTGCACGCCACACTATTAGGTGAAATATTATGCCAAAAAATAACGCAATCCAATCGGTTTTAATTATAGGTAGCGGCCCCATCATCATCGGCCAAGCCTGCGAATTTGATTACAGTGGAACTCAAGCCGCCAGAAGTTTAAGAGAAGAAGGCGTAAAGGTAATCCTCATCAACAGCAATCCAGCTACCATCATGACCGATCCAATGATGGCCGATCGCGTATATCTATTGCCACTCACCGTAGAAAGCATAGAACAAATTTTAGAAGAAAACAATATAGACGCCGTTCTCCCAACCATGGGTGGACAAACAGCCCTCAATCTTTGTAAAGAAGTAGACGAACTCGGTATCTGGGAAAAACACAATGTTCAATTGATTGGTGTCGACATCAAAGCCATCGACAAAGCGGAAGACCGCGAAAAATTCAGACAATGGATGCTTGAAATGAACATTCCTGTTTGTTTAGCTAAAACAGCCAACTCTTTTTTAGAAGGTAAAGAGTTTGCACAAGAAATTGGTTTCCCTTTGGTGATTCGCCCATCCTTCACACTGGGCGGCACTGGCGGCGGTATCGTTTTTAAAAAAGAAGAACTCGACGATGCACTGAACAATGGTCTGAAAGCCTCACCCATTCATGAAGTACTGGTAGAAAAAGCAGTGTTGGGATGGAAAGAATTTGAGTTGGAATTGCTGAGAGACAATGCAGACAATGTTGTCATTATTTGCGCAGTTGAAAATTTCGACCCAATGGGCGTGCACACCGGCGACAGCATCACCGTTGCTCCAGCAATGACATTGTCTGATACCGCCTATCAACTCATGCGCAACACCGCCATTAGCATGATGCGCAACCTCGGAAATTTTGCAGGAGGATGCAATGTACAATTTGCATTAAACCCTCAAACTGAAGAAATTATTGTCGTAGAAATCAACCCCAGAGTGAGCCGATCTTCAGCTTTAGCCAGCAAAGCAACCGGTTATCCCATTGCTAAAATTGCCGCCAAATTGGCCTTGGGCTTCAACCTCGACGAATTAAAAAATCAAATCACCCAATCTACTTCCGCTTATTTTGAACCTGCACTGGATTATGTGATTGTAAAAATACCCCGCTGGAATTTCGATAAATTCAAAGGCGCCAACGATACACTTGGTTTCCAAATGAAAAGTGTGGGCGAGGTGATGGGAATCGGAAGAAACTTTGCCGAAGCAATTCAAAAAGCTTGTCAAAGCTTAGAAAATGAAGCCGTAGGTTTGGGATATTATGGCAAGAGTTTGATGCACACCGACGAACTTTTGGAATACATCAAAATTCCCAAATGGGATAGGTTGTTTAGAATTAAAGATGCGTTGATGGCAGGTGCCAGCGTTAAAAACATCTGTGAAAAAACCAAAATTGATCGTTGGTTTATCTACCAAATACAGGAAATATGCGAACTCGAAAAAAAGATCGCCCAATATGATTTAAAAACATTGCCTGATGAAATACTCATCCAAGCAAAGCAACTTGGCTTCAGCGACGAGCAAATTGTACGCATTTTGCGCGAAGAAAATGCTGAATTGATTTATGAAAGAAGAAAATCAATGGGACTCACCAGGGTTTTCAAAATGGTAGATACCTGTAGCGCAGAGTTCATGGCAAAAACGCCGTATTTCTACTCCACTTTTGAAACCAAACCTGTACAAGGAACACTCCAATCCAACGAATCAATCGTTTCCGATAAGAAAAAAATTGTTGTACTTGGCAGCGGACCCAATAGAATTGGTCAAGGTATAGAATTCGATTACTGTTGTGTTCATGGTTTGCTCGCGATCAAAGAATGCGGTTACGAAGCCATCATGGTAAACTGCAATCCCGAAACCGTTTCTACAGATTTTGATATTGCCGACAAATTATACTTCGAACCCGTATTCTGGGAACATCTTTGGGAAATTATCGAGCACGAAAAACCAGAAGGCGTAATTGTTCAACTAGGCGGACAAACCGCATTGAAACTCGCCAAACGACTGCACGAAAAAGGCATTAAAATCATAGGAACTTCTTTCGATAATATGGATATCGCAGAAGATCGAGGACGATTCAGCGATACATTAAAAGCCCTTGGTATTCCCTATCCAAAATATGGAACTGCCTACAATACAGATGATGCGATTGAAGTTGCACAAGAAGTGGGATATCCTGTGTTGGTTAGACCAAGCTATGTACTCGGCGGACAAAGAATGCGCATCGTTTTAAACGACGAAGAATTAGAAAAAGGTGTATTGAGTTTGTTGAAACATTTACCAGGTAATAAAATATTGATAGATCATTTCTTAGATAGATGTCAAGAGGCAGAAATTGATGGCATATTCGACGGAACAGATTTTCATGTGATGGGCGTAATGGAGCACATCGAACCTGCAGGTATTCATAGTGGAGATAGCAACGCTGTTTTACCGCAGTTCAACTTGAGCCCATTAATCGTGCAAACCATGGAAGAATACGCTGAAAAAATTGCTCGCTCACTCGATATTAGAGGACTCATCAATATTCAATTTGCCATCAAAGACGGTAATGTTTATGTAATTGAAGCCAACCCAAGAGCTTCCCGCACAACTCCGTTTATTGCCAAGGCTTATCAGATTCCTTATTTGAATGTGGCCACTAAAATAATGCTCGGCGCTGCTAAACTCAAAGACTTTACATTTAAAAAGAACTTAAAAGGTTTCGCCATTAAAGAACCCGTGTTTTCTTTCAATAAATTTCCTGGCGTTAATAAAGAATTGGGCCCAGAAATGAAAAGCACCGGCGAAGCCATCCGATTTATCAAAGATTTACGCGACCCATACTTCCGACAATTGTACAAAGAAAGAAGCATGCATTTGAGTAAATAAACTTCACAAGAAAAGACATTTCCCTTTTCTAATTTAGTGTATGCATTCGTACATACCTATTTGGAAACAAGCACCCTTGTTGAGGGTTGTCATGGCTTTTATCATCGGCATCTTGCTGCAATATTATTGCGAACTATCAACAGATTTGCTGCGTTGGATTTTGCTTTTCTCTTTCTGCAACATTTTGCTGATCAACAAACTTTCCATTTCCCTTCGAATTCATTTGCGGCACACACAGTCGGTATTATTATTATGTGCCATTATCATTTGCGGCATGATTGCTTATACTCAAAACGACCATCGCATTCAGCAAGATTGGTATGGAAACATGTTCAATGTTGATGATGCGTTGATTGGTCGCATCGATGAGCCTTTAACCGAAAAGGCAAATTCTTACAAATCAATGCTGCACATTTCTTATGTCATGCATGCCAAGCAAATCAAGCCCTGTTTTGGTAAGATGCTGGTGTATTTTAAAAAAGATAGCTCACTCCGAAAGCTGCAATATGGCGATCTGCTGCTGCTTAACAAAAAAATGCAACCCATCAAAAACCTTGGCAATCCTGGTGCGTTTGACAATGCCCGTTACCAAGCCTTTCAACATACACATCACCAAGTATACCTCACCAAATCAGATTTTGTACTGCTTCCACAAAAAGACATCAACTCCATTCAGCATTTTATATTTAACCTCAAAGATTATACCCTCCAATGTTTACAGAAATGGCTCCCAAAAAAAGATGGCATTTTGGGTATTGCAGAAGCTTTGTTAATTGGATATAAAAATGATTTAGATAAAGAAATGGTTCAATCTTACAGCGATGCAGGCGTTGTTCACATTATTGCCATTTCTGGTTTGCACCTGGGCTTAATTTATGGACTCTTGAGTTGGCTTCTAAATCATTTGCCTTGGATAAAAAAAAGCCGAGTCTCCAAAGCGATGATTTTAATTTTTTGTTTATGGATTTTTTCTCTCGTTACCGGCGCATCTGCATCCGTGCTCAGGAGCGCAGTTATGTTTACATGCATCATCATTGGCGATGCATTAAAAAGAAAATCGGTGGTATACAATTCATTGGCCGCCTCAGCATTTATTTTACTCTGCTATAATCCTTATTTGTTGTGGGATGTTGGTTTTCAATTGAGCTATCTCGCTATCATTGGAATCGTTTGGCTACAAAAACCAATTCAAAAAAAATTATCTTCCAACAATTGGCTGCTGCATAAATTAGGAGAGATGCTCGCTATTACCATCGCTGCCCAGTGTATAACATTTCCAATATGTATCTTTTATTTTCATCAGTTCCCCAATTTGTTTTTACTCACCAATATGATTGCTGTGCCTTTGTCTACCTTCATTTTATTTGCAGAAATATTTTTATTGATAGCGACTGGAATACCAGTTATTGCAAGCACGGTAGCCCATCTGGTGGAATGGAGTATTGGGCTGATGAATGAATCAATGTTGTATTGCAATCGCATTCCCTTTGCCATTTGGAAACCTATTTTTGCAACTGCCACCACTACCGTTTTATTGTATATTGTTGTGATAGGCTTTTGCGGTTATTGTATACTTGCCTCTAAATCATTTTTAAAATGGGCATTGATGGCTTTGCTCTTTTTCAATGGCATGCAAGCCTATTTGTCAATTTATTTTTTACAACAAAAAAAAATAGTCATCTATCATACACCCAAAAAACAATCTATTGATTTTATTGAAGGATACCGATACCATTTTATTGGTGACAATCAACAAATCAATGATGCGTCTTTTGAACGTTATTTTTTACTTCCAACCCGTATGCAATGGCATGCTTTTTTTCCTGGGCAATTGAATGGCTTGAACATTAATAATAATTGGATTCAATTTTACAATCAAAAATTGTTGATCATCAATAAAGCAACGCCCATTGCTCATTTCAAAAACACAGGTAATGTTGATGTGCTGCTTTTATCCCAAAATCCACTCGTTAATTTTGCCGAACTAAATCAATCTTTTCGGCCTGGCTGCATCGTTTTTGATGCAACTAACAGTTTGTGGAAAATTGCTAAATGGAAAAAAGAATGCGATGCGCTACATTTGCGCTACTTTTCTATTCCAGATCAAGGTGCGTTTGTAATGAATTTGTAACAAACCTGTTCTAATTCCAACGTTTAGCAAAAGCATCACATACACCCAACATTCATTCCAAAAAAGATTGTACAAGAAATGTTGGTGAAGTACATGATTTCTAACATAGCATCAATTGAGTAAAAATGAAAAAAATCAAATCGGCACTTATTTCTGTATTTTATAAAGATGGATTGGAACCTATTTTAGATGTCTTGCATCAAAACGGAGTAACCATTTACAGTACAGGCGGAACAAGAGACTTTATCGAAAAGCAGCAAATTCCATGTGTGCCAGTAGAAACCCTAACAGGCTTTCCTTCGATTTTAGGTGGCCGCGTGAAAACCTTGCATCCACTTGTATTTGGTGCTATATTAGGAAAAAGAAATGATGAGGTGCATGTAGCCGAAATGCAACAATACCATATTCCAGCGTTTGATTTGGTTATCGTTGATTTATATCCTTTTGAAGAAACAGTGAATAACTTTGCAAATCAAGAATTGTTGGATGAAAGTCCAATCATAGAAAAAATAGACATTGGCGGTCCCTCTATGATTCGCGCAGCAGCCAAGAATCATCAGGATGTAACTGTAGTAGCAGCCAAAAGGGAATACGAATTTTTGTTCCAATTGTTAAGCACTCAACAATGCCAAACAACCTTCGATCAACGCCGCTTTTTTGCTGTAAAAGCATTTGATGTTTGCAGTCATTACGACAATGCCATTTCAAATTATTTCAATAAAACAGCTTTTGTAACACCTTTTAATGCTGAAAAAAGAGGTATGCGATATGGCGAAAATCCACATCAACCGGCTGCATTTTATGGCAACTTGAATGATGTGTTTACCCAACTCAATGGTAAAGAGTTATCGTACAATAATTTGGTAGATGTAGAAGCTGCCATCATGCTCATCAGAGAATTTACGTCCACAACTTTCGCCATCATTAAGCACACTAATGTTTGTGGAATTGCACAATCGGATACGCTCAAAGCCGCATGGGACTTAGCATTGGCAGGGGATCCAGAAAGCGCTTTCGGAGGCGTGCTGGTTTGCAACGCTCCAGTTGATGCAGCAACAGCTTCTGCCATCAATGAATTGTTTTTTGAAGTGCTGATTGCTCCTCAATTCAATGATGACGCATTGGCGCTTTTAAAATCAAAAAAGAATAGAATTTTATTGCAACTCAAACAAACTGCATTACCGCAACAGCAATTTAAATCTATGCTCAATGGTGTATTGATGCAAATAAATGACGAAGGTAATTTTATCAGCTGGAACGAAGAAGGGGGTAGAATTACAACCGATTCCGAAAAAGATGATTTGACATTTGCCAACTTGGTTTGCAAACATTTGAAAAGCAATGCCATCGTCTTGGTTAAAAACAAACAAATGATAGGGAAGGGATGCGGTCAAACCAGTCGCATCGATGCATTGCGACATGCCATTGAAAAAGCACATCAATTTGAATTCGATTTGCAAGATGCCGCTTTAGCCAGTGATGCATTCTTTCCTTTCGACGATTGTGTGAAAATAGCCCATTCGGCAGGTGTAGCAGCTTTTATACAACCTGGTGGATCCATAAGAGACGCAGATTCTATTCAATATTGCAAAGAAAACAATTTGGCAATGGTGATAACCGGACAACGACATTTCAAACATTAATCATCCGTGGAAACACCTACCAAAAGCAACAAGTTTAATAGTGGCTATATTGCACTAACCCTAACCAGCATCTTATGGGGAACAACTTGGGTAGCCAGCAAAGTTGCAGTCACCCAATTACCCGGATTACAATTGGCCTACATCCGTCAATTCATCGCCGGCTCGCTTTTTCTGGGCTTCTTTACTTTTATAAAAAAGCAACCCCTTCCAAGCTGGAAAGATTTCAAATTTATGTTCGTCATGGCCATCTTGATGTTTGTAATGGCCAATGGATTTAGTAGCTGGGGACTAAAGTTCATTCCTACCGGGCTAGCCTCTTTGATTGGAGCATTGTCGCCACTAAGCGTAGTCGTTATCGAACGATTTTTTTACAAGCAAAAGAATGTTTCCGTACTAACCTATGTCGGATTGTGTATCGGCATTTTGGGCGTTGGTTTTGTATTCTATCACAACATGTTTTCTACAATAGATGGCAATTTAATACTTGGTTTAATCTTATCAATTTTAGCGATGTTGGCTTGGAGTGTGGGCACCATCTTTTTATCTCGACATTCTATTGGCATTAATCCTTATTACGCCATGGGATGGCAAATGATGCTGGGCGCTTTTATGCTGTTTTTCCTCGCACCACTTTTACAAAAAACAATTCCCCTAAATGAAATCAATGGAAAATCTTGGCTAGCTATTCTTTATTTAATTGGCATTGGCTCCATCATCAGCTTTATTGCTTTTATTTATTCCTTGAAAAAACTACCGACCGCCATTTCTTCACTATATGCCTATATCAATCCAATTGTAGCTATGCTGGTGGCCGCTTTGATTTTGAAAGAAAACCTCACGACATCTATTGTCATTGGAACCATCGTAACACTCATCGGTGTGTACATTGTTAACCACAGCATTAAACGCGATCAAGAAAAAATCATTGTCGAAGCTGAGATATAAATTGAGCATACATTGCTTTCCAACCCGAAAATTGCTTATCCTCTCCCAAAAAATTATTGTGAAAAATAGAAATAAAGAGCCCGTTGTATAATTTGCATTGTTCTATAAATGCTTCTAACTCTTTTTTTGCTCCCACTGGATGTTGCTTTTGTTCATAAAAACTATTGGCATCCATATAACAGAAAGGATACAGCTGCAAAGAGGTTATTTTTTCTTTTGATAGGTTATACCAAAAATAACTTCCGGCAAAGGAAGCCCTGAAACCATTGATGCTGCCATAACCCATGCTGTATTCTTTTTTGATACCGGCATCTTGCAATCGCTCATAGGTTTCGGGAAGTGT
>CAIQHJ010000204.1 GCA_903871575.1 uncultured Bacteroidota bacterium | reverse complement strand
CTTCAGCAAGGCAATCCATAGCGTCATTAATGGCATCTACGTTGAGCACATATGCCAATCGCACTTCGTTTTTACCTGCTCCGGGGGTACTGTAAAATCCGGTTGCGGGTGCCAGCATTACCGTTGCTCCTTTGTAAGAAAAGGATTCTAACAGCCATTGACAAAAAACATCACAATCATCAATAGGCAATTGAGCCATTGCATAAAAAGCGCCACCTGGGTTGGGACAAAACACGCCAGGCATTTCATTGAGTCTTTTAACGATGGTATCTCTGCGTAATTTATATTCGGCTTTGGTGGTGTCGAAATAATCATCGGGTAAATCAACAGCCGCTTCACCCAACAACTGAGCATAATATGGCGGACTCAGTCTTGCTTGGGCAAATTTCATAGTAGCCTGAATGACTGCTTTATTTTTGGTAACAAAAGCGCCAATTCTACCTCCACAAGCGCTGTATCTTTTGCTGATGGTATCCATTAAGATTACATGATCTTCTGCGCCTTTTAAATGCATTGCGCTGGTGTGGCTGCCATCATAACAAAATTCGCGGTAGGCCTCATCAGCAAATAAATACAGGTTATGTTTGATAACAATGTTCTTAAGGGTTTCCATTTCAACCGCGCTATACAGGTAACCTGTTGGGTTGTTGGGATTACAAACCACGATGGCTTTGGTTTTTGGGGTAATGGCTTTTTCGAATTCTTCGATGGGTGGAAGTGCAAAACCCGTAGAAATGGCACTGCCAATGGGTACTACCGTTACACCAGCCTGAACGGCAAATCCATTGTAATTTGCATAAAAAGGTTCAGGAACAATCACTTCATCACCGGCATCCATACAAGCCATAAATCCGAATAAAATGGCCTCACTGCCGCCAGTGGTTACAATAATATCTTCGGGGGTTACGTCAATATTATTTTTCGAATAGTATTCAACCAATTTCTTGCGATAGCTTTCGTTACCTGCGCTGTGGCTGTATTCAAGCACGGTAAAATCTGCATTTCTTACAGCATCCAAACAAGCTTTGGGTGTTTCGATATCTGGCTGTCCGATATTTAAGTGAAATATCTTCGTGCCTTTTTTCTTAGCAGTTTCTGCGTAAGGAACGAGCTTGCGAATGGGTGAGGCAGGCATTTCAATGCCGCGGTGGCTGATTGTTAACATGGGGCAAAGATAAAGGTGGAAACTTACATTTTTGTGCTAGTTTTTTGAGAATTGGTATAATAAAAAAAACCTTGCGTTGCGGCAAGGCTTTTAGAAAAAGTTAGTTAAGAAATTATGGTTTTTTAACTGGAGCTGTTTTGTTTGTTTTTTTAACTGGAGCAGCAGATTTTGCTGGAGCAGCAGTTTTTGTTGGAGCAGCATCAGGTGCTTTTTCAGCAACCATTTTCTCAGAAGCCATTTCCATAGGAGCAGTAGCAGGTGCTACAGCAGGAGCGGCAACAGCAGCATCTTCATTTTTGATTACTTCTCCTTTGATGGTGATGCCTTGCATATCGTATCCAGCAAATTTCACATTCAAATGCTTTTCAAACATACCCAAGTTTTTAGCGTTATAGGTTGCTTTGATATATCCTGTTTTGCCTGGAGCGATGGGCTCTTTTGTATAATCACTGATGGTGCAACCGCAAGTAGGGTTGGCTTGTTCGATCAATAATGGCTCTTTACCAATATTGGTAACTTCAAAAGTTGCAGCGGTTGGATTGTCTTGTTTAATTTTTCCTAAGTCGATGGTTTCAGAATTGAATTTTGCAACTTCATCTGCTTTTTTTTGTGCAAAAACGCCAAAAGATAATGTTAGGGCAGCGATTGAGAATAATAGTTTTTTCATTGTATTTGTTGTTTTTTGTTTGTTGATAATTATTATTAGTCTTTTAAGTCGTTTGTTGAAGCATTGGCAGGAGCACTGGCGGAAGGTGTTTTCCAAACTTCTCCTTTGATGCTGATGATTTTCATTTGATTATCGTTGTAGGTAACCGTGATGTTTTTGGTGAATGGTCCTTCTGCAGCGGCATTGTAACCAACATTGATGGAGCTAGCGGCGTTGGGTAAAATTTCTTTGTCTTTTTCCCATTCCGGTGTTGTGCAGCCGCAACTGGCTTGTACGTTAACCAATTTCATTGGTTTGTTGCCGGTATTTTTGAATTCGAAATTGTGGTGAACGGGTTTTCCTTGGGGAATTTTTCCGAAATCAAATGTTTCTTCTTTGAATAAAATAGATGTATCCGCGGCAGCAATTTTGCTTTCGTTTGTTGTACTTACAGCTTCGTGGCTATGGCCTTCGTGCTGTGCAAATGCAGGTATGCAGCAAATGGATAAAAAGGATAAAACGAGGATCTGTTTCATAAAAAAGCTATGATATAAACGGGGCTAAAGATACAAATTACTTTAATAATTCAAACAAATCATGTCCTGTTTGCAGTTTTTTAACAAAGCCGTTTGAAAATACTATTTTTGGGCAATAATTGCAATTTCAATGGAACAACATACAACGGAACAAATGATCAATGATCAACTCAGCTTCGAAAATTTTAAGCAAGCTGTTTTGAAGGATTTCCAAATTTGCTGCGAGAGCAGAGAAACCAGTCTTTTGGGGAGGCGAGAAGTATTATCAGGGAAAGCAAAGTTTGGCATTTTTGGAGATGGAAAGGAAGTAGCGCAGGTTGCCATGGCAAAGTTTTTTAAACCAGGCGATTTTCGTTCGGGATATTATCGTGATCAAACATTCATGTTTTCGTCGGGTTTGGCAACTCCAGAGCAGTTTTTTTCTCAATTGTATGCCGATGCAGATGTAAACAATGAACCTTTTAGTGCAGGCAGACAAATGAATGCGCATTTTGCTACAAAGCTGGTGGATGATCAAGGCAATTGGCTAAACCTATCGGAGTTGAAAAATGTTTCGAGTGATATTGCACCTACTGCAGGTCAAATGGTGAGGGCCTTGGGCCTGGCATTTGCCTCTAAAGTTTTTAGACAGGTAGAAGAATTGTCATCATACACGAATTTAAGTACAGCCGGAAATGAAATTTGCTTCTGTACCATAGGTGATGCTTCTACCAGTGAAGGACAATTTTGGGAAACCATGAATGCTGCAGGTGTGTTGCAAGTGCCATTGGCGGTATTCGTTTGGGATGATGGATATGGCATCTCCGTACCGAAGAAATACCAAACCACAAAGTCGTCTATTTCGGATGCATTGGCGGGGTTGCAACAAACCTCGGGAACGAATGGAATTGATATCTATAAATTAAAAGGCTGGGATTATGCGGGTATGTGCGAAGTAATGGAACATGCGATTCAAAAAATCAGAGATACACATACACCAGCACTTTTTCATATTGAGGAACTCACACAACCGCAAGGTCATTCTACTTCTGGTAGCCATGAACGATATAAAGATGCCGATCGCTTAGCTTGGGAAAAAGAATGGGATGGCATCAAACAAATGAAATCATGGATTGTAGAAAATGATTTGGCATCGCTCGAAGAATTAACTGCCATTGAAGAATTAAGTATAGAAAGTGTAAAGCAACAAAAAAATGCAGCATGGTCGAAATACCATCAACCATTAAAAGATTTGGTGCAAAATACCGCTGCTTGCTTGCGCACTGTTGCACATCTGAATACCGATATAGATACTGTTATCAATGAGTTGGTGGCCATCAGAGAACCGATGCGTAGGGATGTTATGAAGGCTTTGTTTGCAGTGATGGAGCTGCTCGAAAGTTCATCAGGTGAAGCTGTTCAGGTTGTTAAACAAATGTATACAGATCTAAAGCAAACATACGATCAATTGTATGATGTGCATTTGTACAATGAAGGACCAAAGTCTGCCTTGAAAATAGCATCCCATCCTTCGACATATGCGCCCGATGCGCCAATGCTGAATGGCTTTGAAGTGTTGAATCAATATTTTGATCAATTGTTTGGGAGCAACCCTGCTGTGGTAGCATTTGGGGAAGATCTTGGCAATATTGGAGATGTGAATCAGGGATTTAGTGGCTTGCAAGAGAAGTATGGCATTCAGCGTATATTCGATACCGGTATTAGAGAATTGACCATTATGGGTCAGGGCTTGGGAATGGCAATGCGCGGTTTGCGGCCTATAGCAGAAATTCAATATTTAGATTACTTGTTGTATGGTTTACAGCCATTGAGTGATGATGTTGCAACACTGCATTTTAGAACATTTGGTCAACAAAGCTGTCCAATAATTGTACGCACAAGAGGACATCGATTGGAAGGGATATGGCATAGTGGATCTCCGATGGGTGTGATCATTAACGCCTTAAGGGGTATGTACGTGTGTGTGCCTAGAAATATGACACAAGCTGTAGGGATGTACAATACATTATTGCAGGGGAATGATCCTGGGTTGGTGATAGAATGTTTGAATGGGTATAGATTAAAAGAAAAGCTACCCTCGAATTTGCTCGAATATAGGGTACCGTTAGGCGTACCGGAAATCGTAAAAGAAGGTACAGACATTACCATTGTTAGTTATGGTTCTACTCTTAGAATTGTTCAAGAGGCTGCCGAACGATTGGCACATTCAGGGATTTCATGTGAGGTGGTAGATCCGCAAACTTTGCTGCCATTTGATATTCATCACATGATTAAAGCATCATTACAAAAGACCAGCAGAATTTTATTTGTAGATGAAGATGTGCCAAGTGGAGCTGCAGCTTACATGTTTAACCAAGTGATGGAAGTGCAAAAAGGCTATCGTTTACTAGATGTTGCACCACGAACATTAACCGCTAAAGCACATCGCCCGAGCTATGGTAGTGATGGCGATTATTTTTCAAAACCCAATACGGAGGATGTTGTTAGGGTTGTAAAGGAAATGATGGCAGAGTAGGGTTGGTGGGTTTTTAATGGGAGCTTGCTAGGGTTTTGCAATTTTGCAAAATTGCAATATTGTAATATTACGTGTTTCCAAATCACACAGCCAAATATTTCCACTGATTTTTCTTCATTTCTGTATAAATAGCTTCTTCATTGTATGTTAGGGCAACACATCTTCACTCAAGATAATTTTCCTTTAAACAACAATGCTCACCATTTAAATGGTGAGCATTTTTGCAATTGGTATGTTGTAGCTTGTTTATTATTTCAAATTGTGATATACTTTTTGAACGTCGTCGTCTTGTTCCAATTTATCAACCATTTTTAAAACTTCATTGGCTTCTTCTTCACCCAATTCTACTGTATTCGCTGGAATTCGGGTTAATTCTGCAGTAATAACTTCAATACCTTTTTCTTCTAAGGCCTTGCTCATGTTACCAAATTCGTTGAATGCTGTGCGGATGACAATATTACCATCTGCATCTTCACCAATTTCTTCTAATCCAAAATCTATCAATTCCAACTCAAGATCTTCTGTTTGTAAACCGGTGCTTTTTACTTTGAATTCACCCATCCTGTTAAACGTAAAAGCAACGCTGCCACTGGTTCCTAGTGCGCCTCCACCTTTGGTAAAATGCATTCGAACATTGGCAACCGTTCTGGTAGAGTTGTCGGTGGCAGTTTCCACCATTACCGCAACACCGTGTGGGGCATAACCTTCATAAACAATTTCATCATAATTGGTTGTATCTTTTCCCATGGCACGTTTGATGGCGGCTTCCACGCGATCTTTGGGCATATTACAAGCTTTCGCATTGATATAGCAGCGTCTTAACGCAGGGTTGTTGTCTGGCTCTGGTCCGCCATTTTTAACAGCAATCGCAATCTCTTTACCAATACGTGTAAAGTTTTTGGCCATTTTATCCCAGCGCGCAAACATGGCACTTTTTCTAACTTCAAATATCCTTCCCATAATGATGGTTTATTTTTTGGAAGACAAATGTACGGAAATGATTTTTTTGTTGAAATCTTGATCTTGAATTTCTGATATTTTGCTTTACTATCTTCGCATCATGGATACAACAATTGCATTTGAGCGGCTTTATGATTTTGCATTTCGGGTGTTTACGAAAATGGGTTGCAATGAATCTGATGCACAATTGGCGTCGAAAACCTTGTTGAGTGCAGATTTGCGTGGTGTAGATAGTCATGGTATTGCGCGATTGAGCGGATATGTTCGATTATGGGAGGTCAACAGAATCAATACAATCAGTCATATTTCCATTATTCATGAAACACCCAGTACCGCAGTTGTAGATGGCGATGCGGGTTTGGGTTTGGTGGTGGCGCCCAAGGCAATGGCAATTGCTATTGAAAAGGCGAGGCAGGTAGG
>CAIQHJ010000203.1 GCA_903871575.1 uncultured Bacteroidota bacterium | reverse complement strand
CTGGATATGCTAGATATGCTGGATGCTGGATATGCTGGATATGCTGGATACTGGATACTGGATGCTGGATATGCTGTCTCAACACCAAACACCAAACACAAAACACAAAACACCAAACACCAAACACCAAACACCAAACACCAAACACCAAACACCAAACCCCAAACCCCAAACATTTTTCCCTATTTTGCAGCTCACAAAAGCGATATGATTGATTTTACAGCCATTCAAGTTTCGAGCAGCGCAGCATTTCATATGGTTCGGCATTTTGAGCAATTATCAGCACGATTTGAAAAACAGTTGAATGATATGGGATATGCAGACAACCAAATCCAAGAGGCGCATATGATAAGTGGGTCCAGATTTTTTTCAGCTTTCGCAGGCGATACAGAAACATTGTTTCATCAATTAAATCATTATCCCTACGAAAAAACGGTGGGCATCAATGGGCATCATATAATCATTTCGCAGGTATCTGAAAAAGCATTTCCAAAAGGAATTGGAACGGTTGGAATTGAGTCTATTGATAAGATAGAACCATTAGATCGGAAAAATATCATCTACAAAAAAAACAGGGGATATAAGATTGGGCATTTTTCTGTCGACAAACTTCCTGTAACCAATACATGCATCGTGATTGTAAAAGCGGTATCAAATGGATATTCTTTGGTTACTGCTTTTTCGGGTGATGAGGCAATGCCTATACCCAATTACAAAATGAATAAAACACAATTCAATGCGTGTAAAGCATTTTGGTCCAATCATGTTTTTTTAGAAAATAAAATAATCGCAGCAAATAGGATTTTACCTAAGGTTAATAAAAGTAGCGCGTAGCTTTTGAAATGAATGAATGGATAGAAATTGATGTGATAAAATATGCGCTATGTCAATGTAGGTAGTTTATTTTTACAGGTGCTTATTTATTTTACAATAAAATATTTTAAGTATGGATTGCTTTGTTTGGGGTATGATTTTTTCTCATTTGAATTTATTAGTATTCTCTCCGCTTTTTTATGTAAAAATTCAAAATATATTTTTTAGCCCACTATAATAAAAATGTATATTCAATCTTTTAAATTCTTTTATTGATAATTGGTTGACAATTTTTATTAAGCTTGATATGAAAGCGTCTACAACCTTATTTTTCTTGATTTGTTGCTTTTTTTCAATGGCACAGCCACCTCGGCTAGATGCAGGATTTGAGATTCCGGAAATTAAACAGGGCGAATTTGTAATACACCATACCGGTTATGCTTTTTTGTACAATGAAACACATGAGCAAGCCAATTGGGTAGCGTATGAGTTGACAGCAGCGGAAACCATCAATCAATACGAAAGATCGAATCGATTTGTGATGGATCCTGCGGTCACTACCTCAACAGCTGATGATGCTGATTACAGGGGAAGTGGTTATGATAGAGGCCATCTGGCACCAGCTGCAGATATGGGCTGGTCAGAAATTTCGGAGCAGGAGTCCTTTTATTACAGCAATATGTCGCCCCAATTACCTGGCTTTAATAGAGGTATTTGGAAGCAGCTCGAAGCGTTTGTTAGAAACAATGCAATGGTCAATGGCGTAGTTTATGTCGTAACTGGTCCAGTTTTTACAGCAAGTATGCCAGTGATAGGACACAACAGAGTTGCCGTTCCATCTATGTTTTATAAGGTGTGTTTAATCTTACATGGAAATCGAAAAGAAGGAATTGGATTTATCATTCCCAATCAGTCGTTGCGTTTGCCTGTGGATGCTTTTGCCACCACAATTGATGAGGTAGAGAAAAGCACGGGCATCAATTTTTTTCCAACTTTATCTGATGAGGAGGAAAAAGTAGTGGAGCATCATTTCAACTTGCAGGAGTGGAATTGGGGTAAAGCGCATCCATCTACAAATAGTCAAGTGAAAACACAAAATCAACATGCATCATCGCAGTGCATGGGTATCACAAAAGCTGGAGCTAGGTGTAAAAAGCGAACAACAAATGAAAATGGTAAATGCTATTTGCATCAAAATCAATAGGGGTGAGAGTCGGTAACATAAACCGATAATGGAGAACCCGTTTTACATTCCTCATATCAAAAATCTCTTTTGATGATTTTTTCGGTAAACAGAAGCCGCGTTTGCTGGGAAAATGACACACCAATTACAAGACGGTGCGTAAAGTGTACAATTTTTTACGCCCAAGACAAAACCTTTATCGCCCTTCAAGCGTTAAATATTCTATGATTCAAGCCTATAATTTTTTAGCCAGCTGGCAGTTGTTTCCCGAAAAGGGAGTTTATCAAAGTGGAGATCGTCCAAAAAGTGGTTTCTACAAAATCGATTCCAACGACGCCAAGGATGCCATCAACATCAGCCACAATTGGGTAACGCTTGAAAATGATGCATTTGCCGCACAATACAGCATCAAGGCTGACGGCCTTTTGCATCCCTTCGAAAACAAGGAGCTAGCAGATCAGTCGAAGGTTACCTTCACCGACACCACCAACTTTGACATACATTTTTACCGTGCTGGACAATTGGTGTTGCAGGTGATGCACCATATCTTGCCGAACGGATATTTGAAGATCACCCAATTGGGCAGTAAGGACAACGCAGATTTTAGCAATACAGAGATCTACCACAAGCAGATGAGCGTGCTCCCTTAT
>CAIQHJ010000202.1 GCA_903871575.1 uncultured Bacteroidota bacterium | reverse complement strand
TTGTTGTTGCTGTAGGTGTGGCAATAGGATTTCTAATGTTCCCATTGTTTAAGGTGTTCGTTGGCGTCCAATTAAATTGCAACGCATTACCTGTGATGCCAATAACCAAGCCGTCTGTCTTACATATAGTAGTGTCATTTGCTGTTCTTAAGGTAACGGTATCTACTACCCGAATCCTAACAGAATCTCTATTGGTGCAGCCGGTGTTATCGCTATAGTTTACATAATAGGTAGTATCCACATCTGGACTAACAATGGGATTTGGTATGTTGGTATTGTTGATGTTGTAGTTTGGGCTCCAAGTGTAATTTCCTACAACATTGGTACTGGCTTGCAATTGCATGTTGTCAACCGAACACATCAAAGTATCGTTGGTAACTTGTAAAACGGGTTTGTCAACAATGGTGATGATGTGTTCAATCGAATCCAAACAACCCCGATTACTGCCAACAATTAATTTCACGGTGTATGTTCCAGGTTGTGTATAAACAAAGCTGGGATTAGCCAGATTGCTGGTATCGCTAACTGTGTTGTTGAGTCCAAAATCCCAATGCCAGTTGTTGGGTGTTCCATAATTTGCAATTGTTTGATCAGTAAAAAAAACAGGATTGCCTTTACAAGTTGGAGAGGTTTCATCAAAGCCAGGGAAATATCCAGGGAATACCCTCAAACGTGTAGTGGTTGAATCTGCACAAGCTGTACCGCGGTTTACCACAAATTTAATAGTGTAAATACCGGCTGCCGAAAACACATGCGTTGGATTGGCCAATGTGCTGGTGTTGTTTGCTCCAGAAGCGACATCGCCAAAATCCCAGTAAAAACTTTGGTTCAAAGGTGATTGGCTAAGGTTGCTAAATGCAAATGAAAAACCATCGCAAGTGATATAGTCGGGCAATAAATCTGCACTTGCAAAATCACAATCTGCAACGGTGATGATAAAATCTTTGCGATGTGTGGCAATGTACACACCATTTCTATAACTGCTTACACAAACAGAAACCACATATTTTCCCGATGGAGGGGCAATACCAGAAATGATGCCGGTTTGCGTATTTATTGTTGCGCCAGCACCCAATGGACTTGCACCACTAAAGCCAGGAAGGTAACTCAGAGAGCCATAAGGTGGAACACTAGGTGTAATATTGCTGGCATTTTGTGCAGCACCACCATTGTAGGCATTGCACATAGAATAAACCAATTGGTCGCCATCCGGATCAGTTGCACTGAAATCCAAAACAAAATTATTGTTGAAGCATACCACAGAAATTCCAGTAGAAAATCTTGGACTATTGTCTTGAGCAACGGCACCCAATAAGTTTGTTCCAGGAATGGTTGTGGCATAGGTGGCGCCAGCTCCATTGGCCCCGTTATCGATGTTGTTGATGTTGTCTATTCTACAACAAGTTTGATAAGCAGCAGTATAGCCGTTGTTGTTGTTATTGAGTGTTACCACAAATGGGTAATAGCCTGCAGTATAATTTAACGACGGTTGATTGGTGATACAAAGTGGAATGTTGGTAAGTTGGAGAATTTCTGTCCTATTGATATTTACATCAATGGTTGGCAGCGTTCCTGCTCCTCCGTATGGATCATTGTTGTCGTTGTTGTAAATACCAATCCTTACGGTAGGAGGCATATCTGCACAATTAAAACAGTTCTCATCTCTAAACAAAATAAGGGTAATTCTAAATGTTCGCGTAGTAGGAGTGCTTGAAATTAAATCATAAATCATCTCACCTCCTGTAATGTGTTTGGCATTCCCCAAAAGGCAAATCAAACTAAAGTAAATATAGAAAAGCAGTTTTTTCATCTACAAACAAAGGTATACATATCAGTTGGCAAGTTAAAGAAAAATGCTGCCTGACCCTCATCATTTTGACAAGCAATAATGGATAAATGCGCTTATTTCTTTTTGTGTCAATTCGGGCTCTTCTAAAAAGCCCATATGTGCGCTATTTTTTAAAATAGTAAACCATACCGTAGCGCCAATTGTAATTTGTTTCAATGAATGATGATAAGGAACGGCTTTGTCGTGTTTCCCGCAAATAAATAAGCAGGGAATGTTCCAAGATGCCAATTGTTTTGTGTAATCTTCCCTACGCATCATCGCTTCATAATATTGAACAAGCGTTGCAGGAGATATGTTTGATCCCTTCTTAATAATCGCATCAATGTATTCCTTGCTTTTTTCTACATCATAAAACAAATCGGGAACGCTGGTCTTGAGGAATGCCGCAGCGCCATGTGCTTGTATAAACTGGATGGATTTTTTACGCATCATTATCTTAGATGCATCGTCATTAAATATTGTTGAATGGATTAGACCTAATCCCAACAAATCGTTTGGATATTGATCACAATAGGAAAGGGCGATATAGCCACCCATACTATGCCCTAATAGTATACATTTTTCAATTTGCTCTTCATCAACAATCTGCTTTATGGCTGCTGCATAATCAGCTATTTCTACAACGGGTTTATTCAAATGTTTGGAATTGCCTGTTCCAAATAAATCAATGGTAATCACTTTGTAATCTTCACTCAGGTATTCGATTTGCTTATGCCAAACGGTATGGTCTTCGGCAAAACCATGCAGCAAAACAATAGCAGCGCCAGCTCCCCAAATTTGATAGCTTAATGTGGTTTCGTAAAATAGAATCGACTTTTTTTTCATGCTTGATTATATCGCATTGCTGCTCGGTAACCAATTAATAGAGAAATTGGAATCAACGAATAGTGTAACTGTTGCGGCAAAATACGCCAACACAAAAGGAGTAATAACATCGCTATGCAGGTAAAAAGACTGTACCATTTTTTCCATTTGCTTTTGCTGCGAAAAAAAATGGCAAACAACAAATGCAATGGGTTTGCCCAAATTAAATTCATGTTGTCTTTGGTCATGCTGTGATCTGTTGCAACCCACATCAAAACCAACAACAAACCTAAAAGTCCAATGAGAAAAAAGAAAACATTGTCGAAACACAACATAAATATTTGACCAAATCGGTTTTTTAAAAGGCTCATCAAAATCACCAATCCTGCGAAAAGACTAAAACAAAAAAGCGGGGTGAAAATACTCGAAGCTTGGCCTGTGTTAATGGGTTTTAGAATGGTATTTTTTTGATGTACCAGTTGTTGATTTTTGCAACTGTCTACTGCCGTCATCAGATTGTCGGGGAGAAATGATTGTTCGGAGGCCGACATGATTTTATCTGTCCTCATCCCCAATAGCAAATCTATTCCAAGTTTGCTCCAATGCTGTTCGCCTTTATCCAAATATACATGTATGGCCTCTCGGTATGTTGTTGTCGCTGGCATGACATGCGGTAAACTGGGGCTAGGACTTTTCATTTTATTGATGATGTCTCGGAGTCTTGTGGTGCAATTGTCGAGAAAGAAATCGTATTGGTAAAACTTGTTTTCGGGTTCGAGATTGTGAAGGATAAAATTCTTGATGTTTATTTTTTCCAGTGAACTTAATTGAAGCACTTGCTCTGTAATGCCTCTGCCTTCATTCATGTAACTGAATATAAATTCATCGGTTCGCTCCACACTGAGATGATACAACAATTTACCTCGAATAAATTTTAAATAAAATCCATCATCATCAAAATTAAAAGTGCCGTAGTTGAAGATATAATCCGTAACGTTGTTGCTATCTATAATGCGCAAAGCACTATGTCCAAAAATAGAATATAGTTCTTCTCCCGGTGTACATGTAATCAGTGAAACTTGAATCCTTGAAGCGTCTTGAGCAGATGCTGATGAAGACGCGCCAAAACAGCATGCTACAACAACGAGAAAGGACAAAAGTATTTTTGACATGATAGCGATTTGGCTATTTGAAGAT
>CAIQHJ010000201.1 GCA_903871575.1 uncultured Bacteroidota bacterium | reverse complement strand
TATAATTTTATGTTGATTCTTTGGTTGATGAAATAATCAATGGTTGGACTAAACGAAATTTCTTTGCTTCCACCGGTTGCAAAGTTATTGTCCTGATCCAACCGACTGTTGGCAGTTACATTGTCTCTCACTCTAAAATCAAATCTGAAATTGATTTCATTGTCGAGTGAACCAGATTTATTTTTACTGAGGAAAGATGGCAATTTGATTCCACCCAACAATTTCAACCCTTTCTTTCTATAACCAGCTCCAATGACAAACTCGGTGCTTCTAACTTCACTGAGTTGATAATCATTTAAACTCATGCTCAATTGGCGTGTTTTTGAATACTCAAATTTCGCTTGAACCTGATTTACAAACATCATGTCAATACCCACCAATGGTGAGAATTGTTCTTGAATGCTCACATTGGGCACAAGGAAATAAGGAATGTAATTCTTAGAAGAAGTATCATAAAAAGAAGGATACCCAAATCTCGATACATCTTGATACAACAATGCAGATGTAAATCCATTCATGCTTAAGTTTCCGGTGTAGCCATGCGAAAGCGTAACACTGCTGAATATTTTATCGAGTGGTTTAATTTTGCTTAATCCATTATAATCCAATTTCCAATTGGGACGAGGAATAATTGCTTTAAATGGATTGGATCTGATGTTGGCATTGTTCTGATTGATGAGCCCAATTTTCTTAGGGTCTTGTCCGGTGTATGCCGCAATAAACGATGGAATCAAAACATCAACCGCATATTTACCATAACCATAATAGTAACCATCTGCACCTACCGGTTGTCCATTGCTATAAGGATTGAGACGGCCCAATCTTTCGGATAGGATTACCCGATAGTTTTCGAATGTTTTAAATGTTCCTGAAACACGATTGGGATCAAACTTTCCAAACAATGTTTTAAAAGCAACATAAGAAACGTCAAATCCACCACCCGCATATGGATTCAAATGTTTGAATGTAGGATTTTGTCCGCCAAGTGTGGTGTCAATAAATCGATAAGTTTCGCTGTAATTTTTGGTGAATGATTTGCTGACATTTACCGTAATATTCAAATCTCTTACTGGTTCCAACTGTGCAGAGATGGTGATTTTCTGATCAAGATTTTGTTGAATCAATGAATTGAATGAACTGTCTTTGGTAATCAATCCTTGTGCTGCTTTTCGGTTTAGCCAAGCGGTATCGGGCTGCCACCCCATCACGAAATTCATACCCGGTCCATTGCTTTTAAAATTCTGACCAAAGAACTGTGTGCTGTCTGTATAACCAGGTAATCTTGTGCTTGCATTTTCAGAAGCAGAAATACTCACTTGTTTTAAGCTTGTAATTAATTTGCCAAATACTTTTACCCCATTGCTCACATATGGCATCGCGGTTCTATCAACAATTCTTTTTGTTTTGAGCACTTTTTTTCCAGACTTAGTAAGCACTGAGTCTTTCACTTTGGTGACTCTACTTCTCCATTTTTCTTGATCTGCCTTATTGGAAGGTTGATCCATTTGACGCAACCACTTTGATTGCTGATAGATTTTGGTAAAATCCATTTGAAGGGTTGCTTCTTTTTGTTGACTATTCTCTAAGAAATTACCCAAGTTTACGGCTAACCTTGAAGCTCCTATCCATTTGTATGCTGCTTGATAACGAATGTTCATCACTGTCCAATCGAGCAATGGCAGCTTGGTGGTTGGTACGGTATAAGACATGTTCGTTGACTGTGAAAAAATGGTGTTTCTTCCACCTTTCATTAAGTTGCGCCAAACGGTGTCCTTTTTTTCTTTTGTATCTATTCTTCCAGCAGGCTCATCTACACGAGAATTATTTGTAGCGGTATAATCTAGATTGATTGATTTGGTCAAATTCCAACGCATGATATAATCGCGTTGCATGGTAAAATACTTGTCGTATGTTTCTGGAATCGCGTACTTGGTTTCACCAACACTTCTTGGTCGAATGGCGCCAAACTGACGGCTGATGTCTGCTCTAAAACTTAATTGAGATGGGAGATAATTGAAATTAAGTTCTTTAATTAAATCAAACCATTTGGTTTTTGTCTTTTTAAACAAGCCTTTAAATGGTTCTACATATTTGGGTTGAAGTGAAAAATTGTAACCCAGTGCCCCACGATGCCTGGTTACTTCATTGTTTTCAATAAGTGGATTGTGGCTTTCTGTTTTAATGTAAGAATAACTGACGTCAACATTTTCTATATCATAAATTTTAGGCGATTTTCCGTTGGTTTTATTTTTTCGAACATTGGTAAAATTGAGTGTTTTAACGGAAGTAAAATCAATGGCATTGTTTCGAATAGAGTCGCGTTGATTGGCTGGCGCAGTATTCAATTTGTCTTTCAACTTAATATCCAAATCATATGGATCGTATTGCGGCGTACTTACTGTTTGAGAATAGCTTGCATAAACTGGAATAGACATCCCCGATTTCTTTGGCAATAATTTCCCCAATTCCAAATTGGTAGAAGCATCAAACTGGAAAAAATCGTCTCTGTATCTTTCAACTACTCTTTGTTCTAATGTTCCAAAGCCACGACTGTGCGTATTGGCAGAAACTGAAACGGTTCCCAAATCTGCGAGGTTCACATCTACCCTTCCTAATGCAGCCCAACCACCCTGTTCATTGATTGATGACAATCTTAATTCATTCACCCAAATTTGACCACAAGCACTTAATGAAGAAGTATTTTCAACACCCAGCAACATGCCTCTTATTTCTCCAAGATTAGGGTTTCCAATTACGGAATAGGTTTGGCCATTGGCTTGCAACTGGCGAAAGATTTGTCCCAATGGTGTACTCGATAAGTTTCTGGCTTGTTTGATTCTGGTGAGTTGCTCTAAATCTACATCCAATGAATTGCTCGGATTCCATAAAGAATCATTGTATGCATCAGAATCTGGGTTGGTACCTGCGGTTAATGGCGTTAATGTAAGTGGAACTCTTATCTCGTAATAATTGCTTACAAAATCGGTTCCCAATCGAACAACAGCTGTCAAATCTTTATCTGATATCGTATTGGCAGGATTTTGGGATTGTTCGGCATGAATAAACATCGACAATTTTCTAAATTGTCGAACGTCTCTGTTGGCAAATGTTTGAAATACACCTTTGGCGTCGCCTTTTCTCATGTTGCAAAAAGTCATGCTCATGGCCTGTTCATTTTGCAGCAAGTTCACACCGTTGTTGCTAAGTGTTTGCACCCTTTGTATTTCCCTTGGTGTTCTGTATGGAAGCGGTGTGCGCTTGTCATTTTCTTCGATGTTTACGGCTTCCACATTAAATGGCGTTGCAGAAGGTGGAGAATACAATCCTGTTGAATCTAGTTTGTATTG
>CAIQHJ010000200.1 GCA_903871575.1 uncultured Bacteroidota bacterium | reverse complement strand
TAGTATGGAAAAATCAAACTTTGTTGACCAGATAAAAATATTCTGCAAGAGCGGCCATGGTGGCGCAGGTAGCAAACATTTTATGCGCAACAAATTAACAGCCATGGGTGGTCCTGATGGTGGTGATGGTGGCCGAGGTGCTCACATCATCTTAAAAGGAAATTCGCAACTTTGGACTTTATTGCATCTTAGGTATTTTAAAAATGTATTGGCAGAAAATGGAGGAAATGGTGCCGGAAACAATTGCACTGGTAGAAATGGAAAAGACATTATTATTGAAGTTCCATTGGGAACCATTGCCAAATCGGAAGATTCAGATATTGTAGAGGCCGAAATATTGGAAGATGGTCAAGAAATTATTTTGATGCGCGGAGGTAGAGGGGGCTTGGGAAATAACAATTTCAAAACAGCAACCAACCAAGCACCGGAATATGCTCAACCAGGTGAGGAAGGCGAAGAAGGCATCAAGGTTTTAGAATTAAAAGTACTTGCCGATGTTGGTTTGGTGGGCTTTCCCAATGCCGGAAAATCTACCTTGTTGTCGAGCATCACGGCAGCAAAACCCAAAATAGCTGATTACGCATTCACAACGCTGGTTCCACAATTGGGAATGGTTGAATATCGCGACGCAAGAAGCTTTTGTATGGCAGATTTACCCGGTATCATTGAAGGCGCTGCAGAAGGTAAAGGACTGGGTCATCGATTCTTACGGCATATTGAAAGAAATGCGGTGCTGCTTTTTTTAATTCCAGCAGACAGCAAAGACCATCGCAAAGAATTTGAAATATTGCGCTTAGAGCTCGAAAAATACAACCCCGAAATGTTGCAAAAAGATTTTGTTATTGCCGTTTCTAAATCTGATATGCTCGACGATGAACTTAAGGAAGCCATATCTATAGAGCTCCCCAAAAACATCCCACATATTTTCATTTCTTCTGTTACCGATTTCAATCTCCAACAGCTTAAAGATTTATTGTGGAATACCCTGAATAATAACAAGCATGCTTAAAATAATAAACATCTGTTAATAACCTTATTTTGTTAAGCTGAAAAGGTTTCGGTTATTTTATACCCAAATGAATTACGTTCGAACCAACCACAGAAAACTACGTACAACCATTCTCGTTGTATTAAATGGTATTTTTATCATGACTGTTTTATGTGGCTGCCCATTTCAGTCTATATATCAAATCGATGCAGTTCCTCAGTTTCAAGTAGATGATGTGTATTATGGAAATTGGCAAACGATTATGCAAGAAGAAACCGGTAAACGTCGCAATGTGTTGATGAACCTTTCTCCCAAGAACAACAACGAATACAATATTTATTTCTGCGGCGATTTTGGAAGAGTAAATAAAAAAAATCAACCACAAATGGATACCATTTGGGGAACAGCTTTTGTTAGTTTGGTAGAAAACAAACAGTTTTTAAACATCAACATCGATACTAAAATTTACATCACAGAGTTTCAATACCAAAACGACAAAATAAGCTTGCTGCCACTGTGCGATCATTTTACCAGCTTTTATATTCGCTCCAATGATCAACTCAGAGAAAGAATTTCCTATCACTATCGCACAAGATTGTATCCTTTGTACGATGAGTCTTTTACCTTAAAAAACATGACTAGGGTAAAATAAAATCAAGCCAAAGCTGGCTGCTTTCTTCGTGTCAAATACAACAAATTCACCAAACAAATCACCAACAACATCGCTGTAAACTGATGGGCAACACCCAATAGCACAAACGTGTTTTTATTTGTGGCGTTTAATAATGTACAAATACCCAAAACAACTTGTAATGACACCAATATCGCTGCACTCCTTCTAAGAAAATTATAAAAACTATTTTCAACAATTGCTTTGCTTTGAAAAAAGAAAATGAATATCAACACAAACAAAAGATAGCCGGTCATTCTATGGATGAAATGAATCATCAAATTGTTGTTTATGAAATTGTTCATCCAGGGAGATAGTTCATTCATTTGAGCTGGTGCAAAATTACCATTGATGCTAGGCCAAGTAGGGGCAGTTGCGGCAGCATGCAGGCCTGCCATGAATCCACCAAAAACAAGTTGAAGCAACAACAGCATCAAGATGCACAGCAACAAATTGAAACGTTTGCGATTGTACACCTTTGCGTTCATGGAAGGCAAAACTTGTAATGCAAACCAAAAGGTATAAGACAATAATATAAGTGCGGCAATAAAATGGGTGGTAAGCTCAATATGTCCAACGAAATACTTTTCTGGAACCAATCCGCTCTTCACCATAAACCAACCAATCGCACCTTGCAATGCGCCTAGGACAAACAACAAAATCATTGGCATGACCATTTTTTTGTTGAATTTTTTCTGCACTAAGAAATATACAAAACCAATAAGAAAAACCAAACCCATCAATCTAGCCCAAACCCGATGAAACCATTCCCAAAAGAAAATGAATTTAAATTCTTTGAGTGAAAAATGTTGATGAACAAACTTGAATTGATCAGTACCTCTATACTTATCGAATTCTATTTGCCAAGCAGCATCATTCAAAGGTGGTAACATGCCGGTGATGGGCTTCCATTCTGTAATGGATAAACCAGATTCAGTTAATCGGGTAATTCCACCCAATAAAACTTGTATCATGATCATTCCTACGCCTACCAGAAGCCAAATGGCTATTTGCTTATTGTGTTGTTTTGATTCTGCAGTTGTATTCATCATTGCACAAAGGTAATTGTACCAAAATAGTTTTTCATTCTTGGTGCAAATTACCATTCATTTTTTAGACATTTGTTACACAAATGAGACTATTAAATTTTTTGGATGCGCATAAAATTGAAGCCGGAGTAGATGAGGCCGGAAGAGGATGTTATGCCGGGCCGGTATTTGCTGCTGCTGTTATATTGCCCAAAGACTTTTATCATCCGTTGTTGAACGACAGCAAAAAATTATCAGCAAAACAAAGAAACCTATTGCGACCCATTATCGAAAAAGAAAGCATTGCGTTTGGGGTAGCTTCTGTTAGTCATTCAGAAATTGATGAAATTAATATTTTACAGGCGGCATATAAATCCATGCATTTGTCTATTCGTCAATTAAATCCTCCTCCCGAAATGTTGTTGATTGATGGCAATAGATTTTTAAAATATCCGAATATTATACACCATTGTATTATTCAAGGAGATGGAAAATATGCCAGCATTGCTGCTGCAAGTGTTTTGGCAAAAACATATAGAGACGATTACATGTTGACGTTACATACCGAGTTTCCAGAATATGGTTGGAACAAGAATAAGGGTTATGGCACGGCCGATCATCGCAAAGCAATTCAAACATTTGGTATTTGCCATTACCATCGAAAGAGTTTTCGCATAACACCAAATCAATAATGAAAAAATTTTGCTAACCCTTGTTCTGCCAATAGAATTCTGTGATTTCTAATCCATCAAAAAAATAATTTACAACTCAAAAACACCCAAACCCTGTCTGATGATAACGGGTTCGTTGCTGGTATAAT
>CAIQHJ010000199.1 GCA_903871575.1 uncultured Bacteroidota bacterium | reverse complement strand
TTCTTTAGGACCAACTGTATGCGATTTTTGTGCAAATAAATAAGTGGGAAGGCAAAGGAGAATAAAAAGTAGTTTTTTCATTTTTGTTCAGGTTTAGGTTTGGTTCATCAAGTAAATCCAGTTTAAAAATTTACAAGATAATAGCAGTCTACAAAATTGCTGTACAAATATGAGAAAATATCTTGATTAAAAGTTTGATTACTTGTTAAGAATCCTCCAATCTCGTGGATAATAATTGTTGATTCTGTTTGGCATGGCTTTAACGAAACCCAATGGCAATTTTCCATAGGTCATTAAAACCCAGCCATTCATCGGTGTTTGTATGTCGAAAGGTTGATGCCTAAGCATTTGTAATGCCTCATCCAAAGTAAGTTCTACAGCAGGAATTTGATCGGACATGATTGTACTCATGGCCAATTCATGTGATGGAACCAGTTCGTTTCGAATAATTGTTCCGATGTTGACTCCTACTTTTTTTAAATACAGCTGTTGTTGCAAAAAAGGCAATGCATCTAGTAAAGACATTGGCATGGCAATCCAATCCTCTTTCCAATTGTAGTAGGCAAGTTTCAAATTTTGCATTAACCATTTGGCTGCAATCGTATCCAATAAATTATAGGAGTTGGCTTTAGATTTGATGTGATTTTTTTTGTCTTTGATGTTGGTTTTTTCGGCATGTGCATCAGAAGATGACTTCTTAAATGCTGAAATAAAAAATCCTTCTCCATTTAAAAGATGCGGATAAAATTGATACCCAAATCCTTTTGATTTTATTTCTTTGATACCCCAATCTGCTGAGCATGAGATGGACAAACTTTCTACAGCATTTGTTTCCATCATCCAATCAACAACCTCCTCATTTTCTGCTTTTGAATAAGAACAGGTAGAATAGATGAGTATGCCGCCGGGTTTCAATGCACTAAAAATATCTGATAAAATACGTTGTTGACGCTGACTGCACAAGGCCACATTATCTGTACTCCATTCAGAAATGGCTTCATTGTCTTTTCTAAACAATCCACTTCCACTGCAAGGAGCATCCACAACAATAACATCAAAATATGATGGCAATCTTTGAAAATCTCTGGGATCATTATTGGTTACAACCATATTTGCAGCGCCCCATTTGGTGGTGTTTTCCTGCAATATATTCACCCTGCTTTTAATAACCTCGTTGCTGACTAAAAAACTATCGGAGGAGAGCAGCGATTGAATCAATGTTGATTTTCCACCAGGTGCAGCGCATAAGTCCAGCACTTTAATGGATGCTGTCAAATCAACCGTTTGAGTAATCACTTGCTCTAGAAACATGCTACTGGCTTCTTGCACATAATATGCGCCGGCATGAAACAATGGATCGGTAGTGAACGATGGTCTTTTATCCAAATAAAAGCCACGGCTACTCCATGGAATTTGATGTTGAATATTGAAAGATGCGTCCGCCATGTTGAATGGCTTGGCAGGATTTAATCGAATGGATGTTACTTGCTGATTGCTTTGATGCACCGATACAAAAGCATCGATATCAAATCCTTCAATTCGCTCTAATGAATCCAATAGGTCTTGAGGAAGTGAATGAGACAAAATAAATTGCTTTGAAGTGAGTTAAGCATTTTTAATTTCTGCACACAAATCTTGCAACACTTTTTTTGCATCTCCAAACAACATCGATGTTTTCGGTTTGAAGAACAATTCATTTTCAATTCCTGCATAACCAGGCTTCATGCTTCTTTTGTTTACGATAACAGTCTTGGCTAACTGTACATCCAAAATGGGCATTCCATAAATAGGAGATGCAGGATCCGATTTGGCAGCGGGATTCACAACGTCGTTGGCGCCTAAAATGAGTACTACATCTGTGGTGGCAAATTCGTCGTTGGCTTGTTCCATTTCGAGTAAAATATCATAACTCACATCTGCTTCTGCCAGCAATACGTTCATGTGACCTGGCATTCTACCTGCAACAGGGTGGATTGCGTATTTTACTTCAACACCTTTATCGGTTAATATTTTTTCGAGTTCATGACAAGTATGTTGTGCTTGTGCAACAGCCAAGCCATAACCAGGAACGATCAATACTTTATTGGCATAGCTCATCACCATGGCCGCATCGCTCAAACTAATTTCTTTATGATCTCCTTGAATGCCGGCAGCAGAAGTTGATTTTGCATTCGCACCAAAAGATCCAATCAATACATTTTTGAGTGAACGATTCATGGCTTTGCACATCAAAATGGTTAGCAAGGTTCCGGCTGCTCCAACTAGGATCCCACCGGTGAGCATTACTTTATTGTCGTATAAAAATCCACCGCAGGCCGCTGCCACTCCGGTGAATGAATTGAGCAAAGAAATTACCACAGGCATATCTGCACCGCCGATAGGCATAACAAAGAATACGCCATAAAAAACCGACAGACCTAAAATTACATAGAGCAAGGAATGCTGTTGTGGGTTAAAAATTAGATAGACAGCTGTTGCTAACGCTGAAGCCAAAACGATGATGTTTAAAATATTCTGACCAGTAAAACTAAAGTCTTTCACTTTGCCGTTCAATTTGCCCCAGGCAATCATCGACCCAGCAAAAGAAACCGACCCGATGATTAATCCCAATACGATGATTAATGTGGTGGGTTGTGCATGATGAATCATTTCAGTGGTTGGAGAAGCACCAAGTGATTTGCTGAGGTGATTAAACTCTACAATAGAAATTAACGCAGCACAAGCGCCGCCCATTCCATTAAAAAGACTCACCATTTCGGGCATGGCGGTCATTTGTACTTTTTTAGCTGATAATGTTCCAATGATCGAGCCAATTAATAATGCTGCAAAAATCCAAATGTAGTTTCCTAGATGGTGAACTGTTCCATTTTCATCGTAGGTAAATAAAAATATTGTTCCCAAGATGGCAATACTCATACCGGCAGCTGCTATCAAATTTCCTTTTCTTGCAGAAGCAGGATTAGAAAGCATTTTCAATCCGATGATAAAAGTTATGGATCCAATTAAGTAGCAAATTGTAAGGATGTGTTGACTCATTATAATAAAGTGAAAAGTATAAATTAAAAATTGAAAAAGGTTGTAGTTGAAATAGAATGTTTGGATTTTTATTTTTTCTTTTTAAACATTTCGAGCATTCTGTCTGTAACCACAAAACCGCCCACAACATTTAAGGTGCCCAATAATACGGCGATAAAGCCCAAAGCGATTGCCAGGTAATTGTCCTGTTCAGCTTTACCCATAACGATGATGGCGCCGATAATAACCACCCCATGAATCGCATTTGCACCACTCATCAAAGGCGTGTGCAATACGCTTGGCACTTTTTCAATGATTTCAATTCCCACAAAAATCATGAGAATAACGGTGTAAAATATTTCCTGATTTTGGGTTATAAATTGTAAGAATTGTTGCATGGGATATGATTGTTGTTTGTGGTTTATTGTTTGGTGTTTGTGGTTTGTTGTTTGGTGTTTGGTGTTTGGTGTTTATTGTTTGTGGTTTATTGTTTATTGTTTGGTGTTTGGTGTTGACATAGCTTATCCAGCCTATCCAGCTTATCCAGCCTATCCAGCCTATCCAGCTTATCCAGCCTATCTAGCCTATCCAGCAATCATCCCTTTTACTCTTTCGTTTGTTATTACTCCATCGTGAGCGACACAAGTACCTTTTACTAAGTCATCTTCAAAATTCAAATGAAGGCTACCTTCTTTGGTAACGATAAGTTGTAAAAAGTTTAGGATATTTTTTCCGTATAATTTGCTGGCATCGCTAGGCATTGAATTGGGTAGAGAAGAATTACCAATGATGGAAACGCCATTCACCACAACGGTTTCATCGTTTTTGGTGTAATCTGTGTTTCCTCCGGTAACAGCTGCCAAGTCAATAATGACAGAACCATTTTTCATGGCTGCAATCATTTCTTTTGTAATTAAAATGGGCGCTTTTTTTCCTGGAATTTGAGCCGTTGTAATAATGATATCCGCTTTGGCTACACTTTCAGCAATTTTTGCTTTTTGTCTTTGTAAAAATTCTTCTGTTTGTTCCACAGCATAACCACCAGCCTTAGACGCATCAGCGGCCCCTTCTACCTCAACAAATTTTGCACCCAAGCTCATTACTTCTTCCTTCACAGCCGGACGCGTATCAAAAACCTCAATCACAGCGCCCAATCTTTTTCCTGTAGCAATGGCTTGCAAACCTGCAACACCTGCTCCTAAGATCAACATTTTAGCCGGTGCGATACTTCCTGCAGCCGTCATAAACATGGGGAAATATTTTGGATAGGTATTGGCTGCGAGCAAAACGGCTTTGTAACCTGCAATGTTAGCCTGACTACTCAATACATCCATGCTTTGTGCACGGGTGGTTCTTGGCAACATATCCATACTAAAAACGGTATGCTGTTGTTGAGCCCATTTTTCTATTTTGGCGGCATTCATTAACGACTGAAAAAAGCCAATCAACACTTTTCCTTTTACTGCATTTACATCTTCATCTGTAAGTGGGTTGATGGAGAGCATTACATCTGCGTGTTGCAAGACTTCAGCTCTATTGGTCAGTTTTGCACCGGCTTCAGCATATTTATCATCAGCGGCAAATGATTTTTCACCAGCCCCATGTTCCATCCACAGTTCTACATTCATTTTTTTCAAAATAGCAATGTGTTCGGGAAGCAAGGAAGATCTCGTATCAAACGAAGGTTCTTTAAGTAATCCTATAACCATAAAATATTAATTGCGCCGAAGTTAAGAAAAATTAGAATTGAATTTTGAAATGTTGCTTTTCTTTGAAATCCTTTGAAATGATAACGATTCCGATAAAAAATAAATCAATAGATAACGTAACTGTTGGATGATTTTGAATAGCAGACCATGCTTGTTCCATTTCAGTACTCCAATGAATGTCGTCGAAAACAAAAATGGTTTGATCGTTGGCAATTGTGAGAAGCTCGTGAAAATAAGCTAGCGTTGGTTTTTCGCGGTGATTCCCATCAATAAATGCAAAATCGATGGGCATATTTTTTTCAAGAAAAGGTGGTAATGTTTTTCCGAAATCTCCGTTAATCAATTCAATATTATTTATGCCTAATTTTTTAAAATTATTTTCTGCAATATTAGAAATCGAAGAGGCACCTTCAAAAGTATACAATTGAGCATCTGAATTTCCTTTGGCCAAATAAGCAGAAGTAATGCCAAATGAAGTACCCAATTCAACAATGTTTTTTGGGCGAAAATATTTTACTAGGCGATGTAAAAGCTGTGCATATTTCGGCGACTTTAAAGATGAATTTGCAATCTTTGAAATTTTTCTCTTGTTTGATTTTATCACTGCTGAACCTGCACCGAAATCCTCTACTTCTATCTCATCATGATTTTTTTTAAGTGATTGCCTAATTGTTTCAATCTCTTCAAAACAGGGTTCTTTTTGATGATCATTAAGTACATGAATTATCAAATCAAAAACAAACGGAGAGTGCACCCCATGGCCGTTTTTATTGGATGCTTTCAACCAATATGAAAGATATTTTTTTGCTATGGTAAAAGGGGAATACAGGGGTTTGGGGTTTGTTGTTTGTTGTTTGGTGTTTGTTGTTTGGTGTTTGGTGTTTGGTGTTTTGTGTTTGGTGTTTGGTGTTGGTGTTTGGTGTTGGTGTTTGGTGTTTGGTGTTTGGCGTTTGGCGTTTGGTGTTTGGTGTTTGGGTTTTGGGTTTTGTTTTTGTATTTGTTTTTGTTTTTGTGTTCAAAAGTTCAAAAGGTTTAATTAGTTCAAAGAGTTGTAGCAAGGAAAACAGTTTAAACAGTTTGAATCCATTGAACCTATTGAACAATGATGTCTTATCCAATATCTAGCATCCAGTATCAAGTATCCAGCTTATCTAGCTTTATCCAGCATCCTTTCCCACAATTCAAATGTATGATCAAAAGCATTTTTGTCATCTGATGTACAATCTTTGCTGGAAATCAATTTCCATTCATTGTTCATTTCAGGAAAGAAAGTATCTCCATCTATTTCAGTATGCACTCTTGTTAAGTAAACACGATTGGCGATTGTCATGCTTTGTTTATAAATTTCGCCACCGCCAATGATAAAGATTTCTTTAAAAGACAGCTCTGTAGCCAATTTCAACGCATCTTCCAAACTATGTGCAACGAGCACATTTTCTGATTGCCAATTTTCTTTTGTGGTAATGACAATATTGGTTCTGCCTGGCAACGGTTTGTTTACAGATTCGAAAGTTTTTCTACCCATGATAACAACCCCACCCCATGTGGTGTTTTTAAAAAACTTTAAATCATTGGGTAAATGCCAAAGCAATTGATTGTTTTTGCCGATGGCGTTGTTGGTAGAAGCGGCTACGATTAGAGATATCATGGAAAATAAATAAGGAATAAAAAAGTAAAAATAAGGAATAAGAAAGTAAACTAATCACAATAAAATAAGGAATAAGAAAGTAAATCAATCACAGTAAATTCAAATCAATTTAGATG
>CAIQHJ010000198.1 GCA_903871575.1 uncultured Bacteroidota bacterium | reverse complement strand
GGTGTACATGTAATCAGTGAAACTTGAATCCTTGAAGCGTCTTGAGCAGATGCTGATGAAGACGCGCCAAAACAGCATGCTACAACAACGAGAAAGGACAAAAGTATTTTTGACATGATAGCGATTTGGCTATTTGAAGATAAGTTTATCTGCTATAATTGGGTGCTTCTTTGGTAATGAAAATATCGTGCGCGTGACTTTCGTGAATGCCTGCGGATGTTATTTTTACGAAACTGGCTTGTTGTAATGCTTTGATGTTTGCTGCACCGCAATATCCCATTCCGGCACGAAGACCGCCCGTAAATTGATGAACAACTTCTTTGAGATGTCCTTTAAATGCAACTCTACCTTCAATTCCTTCTGGAACAAATTTCTTTACATCCGCTTCAGCGTCTTGGAAATAGCGATCGCTGCTGCCTTGTGCCATGGCGCCCAATGAACCCATACCTCTATATTGTTTGAATTTTCTGCCTTCGTAAATAATGGTTTCGCCTGGACTTTCTTCTGTACCAGCAAACATATTGCCCATCATAACGCAGGTTGCTCCAGCAGCAAGTGCTTTTACCATATCTCCTGTGTAGCGAATGCCACCATCACTGATGATTCCCACTTTTTTATTTTTTAAAGCAGCAGCTACTTCCATCACTGCAGTTATTTGCGGTACGCCAGTTCCGGCTACAATGCGTGTTGTACAAATGGAACCTGGTCCGATACCAACTTTTATTGCATTTGCACCTGCCTCTGCCAACGCCAATGCGCCCGCACCTGTACCAACATTGCCTGCAATTACATCCAATTGCTTGAAAGATTTTTTTATTTTTTTTAATGAATCGATAACACCTTTCGTATGTCCATGTGCACTATCCAAACAAATTACATCAACACCAACCTGGTGCAATGCATCCACTCTGTCCAAAATATCAGCAGTAATACCAACACCTGCACCTACCAACAATCTGCCATATGCATCTTTTACTGCGTTGGGATTGCTTTTTAATTTTAAAATATCGCCAAAAGTTATCAATCCAATTAATTTACCTGCTTTATTTACCACAGGTAGTTTTTCAATTTTATTCTGCTTGAATATAAGTTCTGCTTTTTTCAAATCTGTTCCTTCTGGGGCAGTAATGAGATTTTCTTTTGTCATCACCGTTTTGATGGCATGCTTTGGATTGTTTTCAAACCGAAGATCTCTATTGGTTAAGATGCCTACCAGCTTGTGCTGAGCGTCAACAACCGGGATACCGCCAATTTTGTTTTCACGCATCAAGTGCAATGCTTCACCAATCGTAGATTCTGGATGCAATGTTACAGGATCCAAAATCAAACCACTCTCACTTCTTTTTACTTTTCTTACTTGGTCTGCTTGTTGAGCAATGCTCATGTTTTTATGTAAAACGCCCAGTCCGCCTTCTCTTGCCATAGCAATGGCCAAAGAAGCTTCTGTCACAGTATCCATGGCTGCACTCAGAATGGGGATGTTTAACTGAATATTGTTGGTGAGTAACGAACTGATATTGACATCGCGAGGTAGAATTTCAGAGTAAGCGGGAACTAATAATACGTCGTCGAATGTGAGCCCTTCAAAAATTATTTTAGAAGACGGCTTTGCGTTGGTTGATTTAAAGTTGGTTGCCATAGGCAAAATTAAGCTGAAAATTTCAAAATGTCAATCAGAAGGAAAAATGTTTTTCTATCTACAACCTCCTTTTTTGCATCACACCAGCAATTGATACATTTTTCCAGGAAGACATTGTATCAAACCATTCAACTCCAGGGATAACAATGCATTTGATATTTCACTAAAACTCAAGTTGGTTTTTTGTAACAACCCATCAATACCGATTGGCTCATTTGCTTGTAATACAGTGGCAATTTGCTGTTCTGCGCTGCTCAGTTCAGGAAATAAACGCATTTGTTTTTTGATTTCCTGTTTGGGCTTCTCATCCCAACCCATCTGTTCTATTAAATCTTGAGCATTTGTTATTAAGCAAGCTTTGTTGTTTTTTATCAATGCATTGCAACCTTCACTCTTTACATCATTCACTTTTCCGGGAATTGCAAAAACATCTTTGTTGTAACTGTTTCCCAATTCTGCTGTAATGAGTGAACCACCGTTGCTAGAACTTTCAACGACAACGATTGCGTCTGAAATGCCAGCAGTTACTCTGTTTCTGGATGGAAAATTTTGTTTGTCTGGAACGGTGCCATTGGAAAAAGAGGTCAACAATCCTCCGTTTTGCAGCATTTGCTTTGCCAAATTGGTGTTGGATGACGGATAAATTCTATCCAGTCCATGCGCAAGTATGGCTATTGTGGGGATATGATGATGCACGGCACTTCGGTGTGCAATTGTGTCGATCCCGTATGCCAAGCCACTAACAATAACTACTTGGTGAGCTGCCAAATCTGCAACTAGTTTTTCGCAAACCAACTTGCCATATTCTGAGTGATTGCGCGTACCCACCACTGCAATAAATTTAGTGCTGTTCAAATCGACGGATCCTTTGTAATAAAGCATGATCGGTGCGTCATAACAATGTGTGAGTCTTTTTGGGTATGCAGCATCCGTGAAAAATAATGGTTGAATGTTGTGCTTATCTATAAATTGAATTTCTTTTTCACATTCACTGAAATTGTTGAAACTGCGAATAGATTTAGCTCTTACAGAACCTATGCCTTCAATTTTTTCAAGTACCCGCGTAGAAGTTTTAAAAACAGCAGATGGATCCTGCATTTTTTGTATGAGGGTCTTGGCATGTACGGGCCCAATATTCGGAATTTTGGTTAGTGCTATTTGATACAATATTTCGTTATCAATCATAATAGACAATGATAGTACAATAGTTAATTGGAAAGGATGTTAATTTCCGTTCTTCTGTTGTTGATTTTCCCTTGTTCGGTATCGTTTTTATCCATAGGCATCGTGTCGCCAAACCCTTTCGAAACAAGTCGAGATGCTGTAATGCCTTTCGAAATTAAATAGTTCACTACTGCTTTTGCTCTGTTTTGACTTAACAATAGATTGTCTTCCTTTTTTCCAACGTTGTCTGTATGTCCACTAATTTGTAATGTCATTTTTGGATTTTCTTGCATCAACGCTGTTAAGGTATTCAACTCCTCTTCAGAAGCTTTTTTTATTTCAAAAGACTTGTTGTCAAAAAATATATTTTTTAAAACAATAGATGCGCCTTGTTCGAGAGGTTGCAAAGGGATTTTTACATTCAAAAAACTGTCGGTAGAAAGTAGCGGTATTGAAAAATTTGCAGAATAGAATAAATAACCCTTTCTGTTTACATGCAACGCGTAATCGCTTCCAATAGGCAAGGTGACCATGAAATTTCCTTCTTCATCTGTTTGTACTTGTGTGCTTTTGTTTCGGTTGTTGATATCCGTTAGTGAAATTTGACAAGGCAATCCCTGGTTGGTTTTTTTATCGAACACACTTCCATTTATCCAGATTGTTTTAATGGCCTGAATATCATTTCGCAATTGAAAAGCATAAATATCTAAACCTGATTTTCTATTCAATCTGTCGCTTGCATAATAAGCAGTTTTTCCATCGGAAGCCACAATCAACGAGCCTTCATCATCAATCGTATTAATCGGATAGCCAAGGTTTTCTGGTTTGCGCCATTTGTTGTTGCTGTCTTTTCTACTCAAAAATAAATCTGTCATTCCATAACCCATGTGCCCATTGCTGTTGAAATAAAGTGTCTGATTGTCACTATGTAAAAATGGGCATGATTCATCAGCTTTGGTGTTAATCGTAGGACCTAAATTTTCTGGCGCAGTCCATTTGCCTGTGGGTAAACGATGCGAAACCCAGATGTCTCTTCCTCCCATTCCTCCTGGCCGATTGCTTGAAAAATATAAATCCTTTTTGTCTGGCGATAGAGCAGGCGCTGATTCCCATGATTCTGTGTTGATAATCGAACCAAGGTTTTCCGCTTCTGTCCAGTTGCCATTTTTCATGCGATATGAAATATACAAATCGCAGCTGCCCAATCCTTCTGGATAATTACAGCCAGTAAAAATTAACCAATTGCCATCTTGAGAAATATTTTGAGCGCCTTCATTTAATGTGGTGTTGATTTTACCTGGGACTGGTTTCGCTTTCGTCCATTCTTGATTGATATATTCACTTTCATAAAAATCTTCATCATCATGTACTCTTCTTGTGAAAATCATTTTCTTTCCATCAATGGTAATAGATGGATAATATTCTAAATAATTACTGTTGATAGAATCGCCCAAGTTTGAAAGTCCAAAGACATAATTTTCACTGGCATGATCTTTTTTGTATTGGATGGCAAATTCATAAACTGATTTTCTATATCGCCCAGATTTGATGCTTCTTTCATTAAGTTTCTCATTCAATAAAAAAGCGTCAACTTTCAAAACTGCGTCTTCAAATTTCCCAATCCCCGCTAGTGAAATAGAGTAGGGGAGTAAGTATTCTTTTGCATACAAACTATCCATAGAAAAAGCTTGATAGAAATCTTTTACAGACAACTCATAGTTTTTCATTTCTGCGTATATGCCTGCACGTGACAGGTATGCTTCTACATATTTTGGCTCGATTTTAATTGCCGCATTCAACTTGTCAATGGCTTGTACATATTCTCCAGCCATAGCAAAATCATAGGCTGCCAGATAAATGGGTTTGGCTTTTTTATTTACTTTCTCTGGATCGTACCATTGTCCTTGAATCGTTTGGTTAAAAAAAATAAAAGCAATTAAAACAAACGTTGTTTTTGAAAAGATATGTTTGATCATACGCATAGGTAAGATTATTGCATAAATGTATCGATTACCAACTGAAATTCTGCCACTATTTATCATTACGTTTTGATAAATTATTTATGGCACCTGGATGTATTTGTGAATTTGAAGTGATAAGGTCCATTGAGGATTTGCTTTGATATAATCTACAATCATTGGGGTAATGTCGGCTGCCTTATCCCACTCGGGTTGTAAATACAATTTGCAGTTGCTGTTTACTTGTGCTGCATATTGCGCAGCCCATTCAAAATCTGATTTATTGAAAACCACTATTTTTAATTCGTTTGCCAATGGCAGAATAGAAGGTAGGGGCGACTTAAACTTTTTAGGCGATAAACAAATCCAATTCCATTTGCCTGTTAATGGATGTGCTCCCGATGTTTCAATGTGTGTTTGAAATCCAGCATTTTGCAACTCCATGGTTAGTGAATCGAGTTGATGCATCAACGGTTCGCCACCGGTAATGACTACAATACCATGAGCCATCTCGTTTTTAACATGTGCAACAATTTCATCTACACTTGATTTGGGATGGTTTGAGCTATCCCAACTATCCTTAACATCGCACCATACACACCCAACATCACAACCAGCAAGTCTAACAAAATAAGCCGGTTTTCCCTGATGAAAACCTTCACCTTGAATTGTATAAAAATGTTCCATCAATGGAATGGAAGCTTGTATAGGCTGATCTATCATGAAAGATTTCTTTGTTGGTAAGCATTAAACGTATTTTTGAGAAGGGCAGCAATCGTCATCAACCCAACACCACCTGGCACTGGTGAAATATGACTGCACTTAGGCGAAACATTGTCAAAATCAACATCACCCTTGATAGCAAAGCCAGATTTTTTAGTTGTATCAGCAACTCTCGTGATACCAACATCAATAACCACTGCACCCGCTTTTACCATAGAAGATTTTAAAAACCCTGGAATGCCTAAGGCAACTACAATAATGTCTGCATCCAAACAAATGGATTCAATATTTTCTGAGCGGCTATGGCAAACCGTTACTGTGCAGTTTCCATAACTATTTGCTTGACTTAACAAGATGCTCATGGGTCTGCCAACAATATTGGATCTTCCAATAACAACAGCACGCTTTCCACTTGTTGGAATCTTGTAATATTCTAACATCAACATAATTCCATAAGGTGTAGCTGGAATAAATGAAGGCATACCCAACACCATGCGGCCAACACTAACAGGACTAAACCCGTCAACATCTTTGGATGGATTGATTAAGTTGATGATTTTTTGTTCGTCTATATGCTTCGGTAATGGCAATTGTACCAAAATCCCATCCACCGCATCATCATTGTTAAACTGTTCGATAATTTTCATCAACTCAGTTTCTTCTACAATTGTTTCTAATCTTACTAAACTGCTTTTATAACCTATCTCCTCGCAGTTTTTTATCTTGCTGGCAACATAGGTTTCACTAGCGCCATCGCTCCCAACTAAAATAGCAACTAAATGCGGCGCCCTTTTTCCAGCGGCTATCAATTGTTGAGTTTGGGCTTTCAAACCCTGCTTTACAGATTGTGCAACTAATTTTCCATCTAAAATTTCCATGGCAACAAAATTAAACAGATTAACTGATTTCAATTGCATTAATTCTGTTTAAAACACATTTTCTTGTTGTTATAATACAATGGAAAGATGGTGTTTTGAACCATAAAACCAATTGGGGCATCTATAATTTGCGTGCATATTTTTTTATCAGTCGTACTTGAAAAATTCAATATAAAATAAGTGTATGCATATGATTTTAATGTTGACAAAAAAATGGATTGTGAAATGCTGCTTCCTTGGAATGTTGGTTTTAATACATGCTGATTTGCGTGCTCAATCACTTAATTATAGCAATCTATCGCCCATAATTGCTATGTCGGTGGGTGTTTCAAATCAATCTGCATTGTTTGGATTTCTGCTGAATTCTGCCAATTTGGAATTAATTCGTAAAACGGAGTTCGGCATCAGTGCTACACAAAAATATGGATTGAAAGAGATGAAGGAAGTGTTATTTGCCATAGCCAAACAAAACGCCAAAATAAGTGTTGGATTCTCGATACACAACTGCGGATCTACATTTTATAATGAGCGCTTATTGAGCGTTTATTTTTCTAAAAATCTTCAAAAAAATATTCATCTCGGCATTGATTTTGGATGGCAGAGAAGATCAATGCAATCGAGCTATGTTGACAATCAATTGCAATTTGGGGTTGGTAGTTTATTTATTTTATCAGACAATTTGAAAGCTGGCATTTCCATCAAAAAGGGAATTGTGATATCTTCTACACAGGCTTACCAATCCAATCCTCATGTGGATGTATTCGCTGGAATTAGTTATGCATTATCCAAACAATGTTACTTAGCAATTGATTGCAACAAACAAACATTTTTTCCTGCAGCAATGAGGTTATTGTTCAACTACGATGTTGCTAAAAATATCTCCTTCAAATATGCCTATGCAGCAGATTCAAACACGCAGTTTTGGGGCTTGGGCTTTAATTGGAAAAAAATTCGAGTATCCACAAATATTGCATATCACCCGCAATTAGGCGCTTATCCAGGATTGGCTGTTGCGTCTAATAGAAATTAACTTCCATAAATAGTTTAGTTCAAAAAAAATGTGGATCTCCGCATTTGTTTCAAATAAAATTCATGTAAATATATGCAACAGTTATTCCTTACAATCGGTTTTTTGCTTTTCTTTTTTTGGGGACAATGTCAATTGGCTGAACCTACAATTCTACCCGAAATCAATGAGTCTGCATGGGAAAATTTAGCAACAGAAAGTACATCGGTAGATGCTTTTGATAATGACGATTTGGATCAATTGGAGAATTTGAAAAAAAATCCAATTCTGATCAATGAAGCCTTGGCTGAATCGTATAGTCAATTTTCATTTTTGCTTCCTATACAAATTGAATCACTGATGCAATATTTGAAACATTTGGGTGATTTAAATAGTATTTATGAACTGCAATCCATTCCCTACTGGGATTTGGAAACCATCTATAAAATACAACCTTATGTGGCAGTGAAACAGCGCATAAAAAACATAGATGATTATAAACATGAATTATATACAGGTTCACATCAAATGGTGATTAGAACAATGCAAACGCTTGAAAAATCGAAAGGATATACTTCATTGGATTCGGCGGGAAAGCATAGATATCCTGGCCCTCGAATGGCTATCTCATTTCGATATCGGTTTCAATACAAAAAAGATTTGCAGTATGGATTATCGTTGGATAAAGATGCCGGAGAAGCAATAGCGTTCAATAAAAAAACAAAAGGGTTTGATTTCATTTCTTTTCATTTATTCAAAACCTCAACAGGTTTTATAAAAAAAATTGCGCTGGGTGATTTCGTTATCAATATGGGACAGGGATTGATTCAATGGCAATCGATGGCTTTTAACAAAAGCACATCAACAATCAACATCAATCGACAGTCGCCATTTCTAAAACCACATCAATCATTTGGTGAATCCAATTTTTATAGCGGCATTGGAATGGAAATGGCTTTTAAAAACTTCAGTGGCGGCTTGTTTTGTTCATCCAAAAAAATTGATGCAAATATGGTTATAGATACTTTATTGGAAAAACACTTCTCTGCATTTCAAACCAGTGGGTTTCATCGAACCACTGAGGAGTTGGCTGATAAATCTTCCATTCATCAATGGTCGTTTGGTGGAAATTTGAGTTGTCATTTTCGTAATGGGAAAATTGGTTTAAATACGGTATTCCATCATTTTAATTTTCCATTGGAAAAATCAGAGGATTTGTACAATTTTTATGCAGCAAAGGGCAAGCGCCTACAAAACATAAGCATCGATTATTCGATGGTTTGGAAGAACAGTCACTTTTTTGGAGAAGCTGCAACAAACACATTAGGTATCGGAATCGTCAACGGCGTTCAGGTTGCGGTTTCATCAAAATTAGATTGGGTTATTGTGCACCGACAAATTTCGAATTCCTTTCAATCGTTGTATTCCAATGCATTTACAGAAAGCAGCGAAGCAAATAGTGAACATGGATTTTATAACGGATTTGCTTGGCGACCCACTAGCCAAATGCAGTTCAATTTGTATACTGATTTCTTTCAAAAAACATGGGTGGGATATAATAAAAACGATTTTGAAATCGGAAAAGACCTGATGGTGAATTGGAAATACAGTTTGAATAAGAAAAGTTATCTGGAATTACTATATGCACTCAAAAAAACGCAAGTCAATAACTCGGTGGAAGATCAACCCATTTCAAATGCGGCCAACCTTTTGACACAGCGTTTCAGGGGGCAGATGCTATTGGCCATAAACAGCAAGTTATCTATTAAAACCAGGATAGAAACCAAGCTGATTCATTATGAGCATGGAAACAGGAGCTATGGATTTTTGATGTACACAGATTTTTATTATAAGCCAATGATGAGGCCATATGCTTTTTTTGTTAGAGCAGCCATTTTTCAAACAGACAATTACGATGCTCGAATTTATGCGTACGAGCGTGATTTGCCATTAAGTTATTCGATGTCAATGTTTTACGATAAAGG